>CAZJTS010000005.1:0-26498 GCA_964548975.1 uncultured Fastidiosipila sp. | reverse complement strand
TATTACACAAAGGAACTGGAAGGCCAGAAGAAGAAGACAGTTTATGATCTGTTCACCTGGGTGAAACGGGATGTGGTCCTGAAGGACTGGAAGTCAGGCCGGATTCTGACAGAGATCCACGATGTGGAGTTTCCGGAGCATTATTCCCAGAATGCGGTGGATATCATCGTGTCGAAGTACTTTCGCAAGGCCGGCGTGCCGGGAACCGGTCATGAAACGTCTATGCGTCAGCTGGTTCACAGGATGGTCGACTTCTGGGTGGCAGCTCTCCGGGATGAGCAGATGATTTCTGATGAGGAAGCCGTCATCCTTTACGATGAGCTGGCCTATCTGATGCTGTCACAGAGATTTGCTCCCAACTCTCCTCAGTGGTTTAATACCGGCCTGAAGCGTGCCTACGGCATTACCGGCGGCATGAGTAATCTCTTTTACTATAATGAGGAAACAGGTCAGGTGGAAGTCTCTGAAGACGACTACACGCGTACCCAGGCTTCTGCGTGTTTCATTCTCTCCATCGAAGACCAGCTGCTCGGCCCCCATTCCATTTCAGAAAGCTATGTGACCGAAACCAAGCTCTTCAAGGGCGGTTCAGGTACCGGCAGCAACTTCTCTGCTATCCGGGGGCTCGGAGAAAAGCTCTCCGGCGGCGGAGTCTCTTCCGGCCTCATGAGCTTCCTGCGCGGACTCGACCGCAACGCCGGCGCGATCAAATCCGGTGGCACTACCCGCCGGGCAGCGAAGATGGTCTCACTGGATATCGACCATCCGGACATCGAGGACTTTGTCCTCTGGAAGTCCAAAGAAGAAGACAAAGCGCTGGCTCTGATCAAAATGGGTTACGACGGCGATATTGACGGCGAAGCCTACGGCACGGTATCCGGTCAGAATTCTAATAACTCTCTGAGAATTGACGACGAGTTTATGCGCAAAGTCGTGAACCTGGAAGAAAACCCTGAAGCGACTATCGAGCTCAAAGGCCGGGTTGACAGCTCGGTGAACCGTGAAATCTCTGTCGGCAAACTCTGGGAAGACATCAACGAAGCAGCCTGGCGCTGCGCGGATCCTGCCCCCCAGTTCACCGATATCTTCAATGCCTGGCACACTTCGCCCGCAGGCGAAGACGGCCAGGTCGGAGCCAGACACAACCGTCTCAACTCCACGAATCCCTGTGGTGAGTACGCCTTCCTGGATGATACGAGCTGCAATCTTGCCTCTGTGAATCTCTATGCGTTTTACGACGAGGCGAGCAAATCTTTCGATCTTGAAGGCTACGTGCACACGGTGGCCATGGTTCAGCTGGTTCTCGAGGCTTCTATTCACTGGGGACAGTTCCCCACAGAGGACATAGCCCGCCGCACCTGGCTCTTCAGAACCACAGGTCTCGGTGTGGCCAATCTCGGTTCCCTGCTGATGGTCATGGGCCTGCCTTATGACTCCCCTGAAGCCAGAACCTATGCATCCGCCCTGATCGGGATCCTGACCGGCCACAGCTATGCTGTCTCGGCATTGATGGCCAGACAGACTGCGCCTTTTGCCAAGTATGAGATCAATAAATCCTACATGCAAAGAGTCATCCGAAACCACGCCCGCGTGGCAGGTGCCCGCAAAGACAAACTCGAAGATCTGAACTATGAACCGTTTATGGTCAATCACCAGATGCTGGAGGCTCTGGGTCATAAGGATCTGTCCGGCAAACTGAAGGCCGTCTGGAAGGACGCGGTGACCACCGGCGAAGAATACGGTTATCGCAATGCCCAGGTGAGTGTCATGGCACCGACCGGTACGATCTCTTTTGCCATGGACTGCGGATCGACCAGTATTGAACCCTTCTTTTCGCATATCAGCTATAAGAAACTGGTCGGCGGCGGTTCCATGGTGATTACGAACCCCGTCATTCCGGCAGCCCTGAGGAACCTCGGCTATACAGAAGATGAAATCGCAGATATCGTCGCCTATGTCGAGCGCAAAGACGAAAACGGCATGATCCTTGACGGAAAACTCGAAGGGGCGCCTCATCTCAAAGAAGAACATCTGCCGATTTTCGACACCGCCAATGTTGCGGGTTCCGGCGAACGTTACATTCCACCTCAGGGGCACGTTCTGATGGTAGCCGCTCTGTCACCGCTGGTCACCGGGGCGATTTCCAAGACAGTTAACCTGCCGAATCAGGCCACCGTGGAAGATTTTAAGGATGTCCATATTCTAGCCTGGAAAACCGGTGTCAAGGGCATCACACTTTACCGCGACGGCTCCAAGAGTGCGCAGCCTCTGAACAACACCTTCGATAGAAATGACAAAGAGCAGAAGCTCGAGGATCTCAAGTACAGCGCCCTGCTTGATTACGCCAGAGAAGCCCGCAAGGAGCTGGAAGACCGCACCGTCACGAAGTCAAAACGGGACAAGCTTGTCGGCATCCGTTCCGGCAGGACCCATCCGGCCCAGATTGATGACGTGAAGTTCTATACCACGGTCAACCGGGATGAAGACGGCAATATTTCTGAAATCTACATTACAACGGATCGCGAGGGCACGACCATCATGGGTCTGCTGAACTCCCTGTCCAAAACCATCTCCGTCATGCTGCAGTATAAAATCCCTGCCTCCAGCATTTCCAAAATGCTGCGTGCGCAGAAGTACGAACCCTACGGCTTCGTCCAGCGTCATCCGAACATCAAGTATGTCACCTCGATCTCGGATCTGATCTCCAAGATCATTGACATTGAACTGGGGGATTACAGCCGGGTTCAGGTTAAACCCGCCACAGTGTACAAACCGGTGGAGGAATCCGAGGACAACGAACCCGATCTCACCCGGCTGCTGATTGAAAAAGAGCAGCAGCTCAAAGAAGACGAGGGGGAGGCCTTCGAAGCTAGCGATCCTTATACTCAGAGCTTTATTCATGAGTCGGCCAAAGAAGCCGCTACGCATGGGGAACGCCTGTACGGATCAACCTGCCCGACCTGCTCAAGCACGCGAATGGTTCAGAACGGCGTCTGTAAAGTCTGCCTGGACTGCGGGACTACGACCGGCTGCAGCTGATCCTGCTCCGGCCTAAAACAGCAAAGCACAAGCCGCATTGAAGTATTTGGTGCGGCTTCTTCTGTGCCCGCTGATTGAGTTTAGGGTTTCAGGACAGCTACACCGTAGGGAGGCAGCCGGACCGCAGCGTCTTTCAGCTCCGCTCTCTGACCCTCGGCATCCGGGAGCGTTGCGACCTGTTCCCAGTCCCGGTAGGGGGAGGGCAGATCGATGGCTTTGGCCTGCTGAGAAAAATTCATCAGGACAAGGCTTTCCCGCTCTGTGCCGGTTTCGTCCTCCCAGGTTTTCAGAACCGGCGCAAGGGCCTGTTCCGTGAAGCCTTCCGCTACAGTAGTGCGGCCACGGGCGATTTCGGGATAGAGATTCCTGATGATTATGGCTTCGCGATAATAATTTAAGAGGGAGTTCAGATCCGAATCCTGGTCTGCCACTGTCCCGAACGGGTAAGAGAAACCGCCTGCTTCCATCTCTGCCGGTCCGTCCGTCAGATATTTACTGTCTTCCGCCCAGGGGAGAGGCGCACGCTTGTTCTCGTCCCGGCCTGAACCCCTCATACCGACTTCTTCGCCATAATAGATAAAAGAGGTACCGGATGTGAAGAGGTTGGCGGCGGCTGCCATTCTGAGTTTACCCGGGTCGGAGGCGAGAAAGCCGGCGAGGCGGCCTGTATCGTGGTTACTCAGAAACGGGGCATTGATGGCCTCAGGCAGGATCTCCGTGATGGCTCTCTGGGCAGCTGCCATGTTCTGGGCATAGTCCCGGCCATTCGCAGTATTGATGCTGACGGTAGTCAGACCGGAAGCGTCTGCAAAAGCAAAGTCCATAAAGGAATCTATGCCGCTCTGATAATACTGCTTATAGCCCTGGAAGCCGGTCCAGGCCTCGCCGACCAGATAGGCATCGGGTCGGATGGCTTTGGCCGTATCGTTAATCCACTTAAGCAATTCGATATTCCTGCTGTCCTGACCGGAATAGAATTCCTTAACCGCGTCGAGTCTGAACCCGTTGACATTCCGGTCAATCAGCCAGTACTCCATGATCTCACGGAATTCCGTCCGGACTGCTTCACTGTCCAGGTTCAGATCGGGCATCCCCGACCAGAATTTCCCTTCATAGTACCAGCCATCGGCGATTGCATACCAGCTCTCGTTTTCTTTGCTTCGGCTGAAGTTGTAGTAGTCAATATAAGGATTGGTTTCATCCCCGGCCTTCAGGGCAGCCACAGCAGTCTGGAACCAGGGATGATCTACTGCCGTGTGATTCATGACCAGATCGATAATGACTGAAATATCGCGTTCTTCTGCGGCGGCGATGAAGCGATCAAAGTCTTCCAGAGTGCCATACTCCGGGTCGACGGCGTAATAATCTAGCACGTCATACTTGTGGTAGGTTGGGGAAGGCATGACGGGCATGAGCCAGATCCCGTTGGCACCGAGGTCTGATGTCGTTCCGGGGTTACCGTCATTGATATAGTCCAGCTGCTCTGTGAGCCCCTGGAAATCGCCGATGCCATCGCCGTCACTGTCGGCAAAGGAGTAGACAAAGACCTGGTAGAACGTGCGGTACTTATCGTCCGGAGGCTCTGCCGGTGGATAGGGGAATGCCGATTTGGGCTGCTGACAGGCATTCAGCAGGAGAAGCAGCGAAAGCAGCAGAGTGACCGTGTGTTTTTTCATTGCTGTCAGTCCTTTGAAAGAAGGAAGGGAGAAGCCGATCCGGCATCTCCCTGAATGCTTAGCCTTTGACCGCGCCGCTCATGCTCTGATTATAGAAGCGCTGCATCAGGATGGTCAGAAGCGCTATGGGAATGGATACCATGACCGCACCGGCCATATAGTTCAAATACCACTTCTCGGTACGCTCTTTATCCAGCATCGACCAGAGTCCGACCGATACGGTGTAATACTTGCTGTTCGCACCGGCGATGACGCGGGCAAAGATGAAATCTACCCAGGGACCGAGAAAGGACATCAGCACCTGATAGACGATCATGGGTTTGGCAATCGGGATAATGATCCGGGTGAACGTCTGCCATTGGGTAGCACCATCGATCAGGGCAGCCTCGTCCAGTGTCCGGGGGATCGTGTCCATATAGCCTTTCAGGAGCAGAAAGCCTGAGCCCGACCCGGCACTGAAGACCAGGATTAAAGCCAGATAAATCCGATCGCCCTGCAGTAGGCCGATTTCCTTCAGGATGAAGTAGACCGCAATCATGGACATAAAGCCGGGGAAGAGGCCGAGAACCATATTAAAGTTCATCAGTGGACGGCGCATTTTGAAGCGCTGCCGGCTCATGACATAGGCAACGGACAGAACGAAGGTCGTTCCGATGACGGTCGCACAGATCGAGACGAAGAGGGTGTTCATGAACATGCGCGGGAAGTCCATGATCTGTCTTTTGGCCGGTGTGAATAGTTCCGTGTAATTCTTGAGAGACAGGCCGTTCTGCGGAAAGAAATGCCTGAAATAGGACCCCTGGTCATTTCTCAGGGAAGTCATCAGCATCCAGGCAAAAGGCGCCAGCCAGATCAGCACAAGGATCAGAAGCACAATGTGAATACCGATGTTGCCGACAATCCGGGCGGGACTCCCGCTCATGGTTTTACGTTTGGGTTTGAGACTCATTGGAAACCCTCCTCATCTTTATAAGATCCCGATGAGCGGTAGGTGACCAGCGCCACGATCGAGAGTACCGCAAAGGTAAAGATCCCGATGACAGCACCGATATTGTAGTATTCCTGGTCAATCGTCAGCTTGTAAAGCCAGGTCACCAGCAGATCGGTATAGCCTCCTGACGCTTCGTTCATGCCGCGTGCGGGTCCGCCACCGGTCAGAAGATAGATCACATTGAAGTTGTTGATGTTGGTGGTGAACTGCGTGATCAGATAGGGGGACATGATAAAAAGTATGTAAGGCAGGGTGATTCTGTAAAAAATGCGGAAGGGACCCGCACCGTCGATTCTGGCCGCTTCGTTATACTCTTCAGGGAAATTCTGCAAAATGCCTGTCACCTGAAGCAGGGTATAGGGAATACCCACCCAGAGATTGATCACTATGACCGTTACCCGGGCCCAGGTCGGATCCTGCCAGAAAGGGAGAGCGGACGAGAACCATTGGAAATCATGGACCAGAAGAGTATTGAGCGCGCCGTTCTCTTGCAGCAGGGTTCTGATTGTGAGCAGGGAGACGAACTGCGGAATCGCTATGGTAAAGGAGAAGAGGACACGCCAAAGGGATTTGAAACGGGTCTGCTTTCGACCGATCATCATGGCCAGCCCCAGGCCGAGCATGAAGTTCAGTCCGGTTGCGAGAATTGCCCAGATCACCGTCCAACCCAGAATCGGCCAGAAGGATTGACCAATAAAACTGTCCATATTCAATACCGTGACGAAGTTGTCCAGACCGACCCAGTCAAAGAGAACCAGGTGATCGTCCAGCCGGCTGTAATTCGTAAAGGCCATCGTGATCATATAGATCAGCGGCAGGATGGTAAAAATCAGGACCCCCGCAACCGGTAAGGTCAGCAGGAAGTTGTGGATATTGCCATCCAGCAGACTTCTGAGATCCTCAGTTCCCGTGTTGACTTCCTCACCGGCCTTGCTCAGCAGTTCGGCTTTATACGCACTCTTCAGGCTGGAGCGCCAGAAAAAGAAGAACACAATGATGACAGCACAGGCGACGACCCCCCAGAGCAGCAGCTGTACCGAACGGTGGCCGGCCACATACTCATAGATCCCCTTCGCCTCATTCCACTGTTCGACCTGTTCCAGCCAGCCGAGTGAAGGGAGCATCGAAAGATCCTCCAGACCTTTCTGTATGAGATAGAAAATGAAGAGGGCCTGAATTCCGAGGAAGGCCAGCCCTTTCAGGATCTGTCCGTGGACGAGATTCCCGAAACCCATGATGAGCATAGTGAGTCGGGTTGCCCAGTTGCCACGGAGGATCGCCCCGGTGACCGTCCAGGGTACAGCAAACGGTCGGGGTTTTTTGGCCAAAGCATTGGCAGTAGATTCCATTCTAAACCTCCTGTTGTCCCGCAGCCAGGCGGGACGAATGACAGAGAATTCAACAAAAAGGGATACCTGCCGGTTGGCAGATATCCCGTGGAGACCTCAAAAGGGATTATCCGGGAAATCAGCCAACTGGGGCAGCATTCAGAGCATCATTGAATTCCTCTGTTTTTTCTGCTGCATTATCACGGGTGACTTCCTTGTTATTGAGTGCTGCACCGAACGTATCAGCGACACCCCAGTAATCATTCATTTTAGGGACGAAGGGCTGATAGAAAGATGTATTCTCCATGGTGTTGTTCTGAGCAATCACCATCGGTTCTTCCTGCAGCTCAGGATCTTCGAGGAGCTCCAGGTTTACCGGAACGATGTTCCTGAGTTCGTAGTGTGATTGCTGAGCTTCCGGTCTGACCAGCCACTGAGCAAAAGCGACAGCGGCTTCCATGTGGTCGGTCGTCGGGTTGACCCCGATAGCCTTCGTTCCACCGAAAGACAGGAGCTGCTTTTCCTGACCGTCAATGGTAATTGTCGGCAGCTGGGCTGCTCCGGTGTTGTCACCGAGCGCATCCGCTACATCCATATAATCCCAGGAGCCGGAGAAGATCGCATTGATTGAGCCGTCTCTGAGACCGGACTTGCCGAGTCCGTCAGTATCGTTGACGAAGTTGGGGTTATTGACCAGGTCGACCAGATAATTGGTAACCGCTACACCGTTGGCGCCGCCGAAATTGATGCCGGCATCGTTGTCTGTACCGTCTCCGAACATGGTCCCGCCGTTGGCCAGATAGAAAGAGGCAAGATACCAGGAGTTCGTCAGCGGGAATGCAACCTTGCCCTTTTCCAGCATGGTCTCGAGGCTCTTGATATCGTCTTCTGTGTATACGCTGGTGTCATAGTACATGAACCAGGTGTTGGTTGTGAACGGGAGGCCATAGAGCGCGCCATCAATGGACACAGAGTCGATGATGGCTTCTGTATTGCTTTCTCTGGCGTTCTGCTCGGCAGCACCCCCGAAACGCGCTAAGGCATTACCGCCAACCAGAGGACTAACCTGATCATTGGCAAACATATAAACGTCACCTGCGGCGTCTACATCTTTTAGCACCTTGTCTCTGGCTTCACCTTCACCGGCTTCGCCGTAGTGCCAGGTGATATTCCATTGGGGATTGGCTTCAGCGAACGATTCTGCTTCCCTGATGAGCCAGGCACCCTGTGTTTCGGCCTGATCATCCGACGGTGACCAGATGGTCAGTTCGATATCTTCTGCTTCACCGGTCTGCGGCGGGCCCGTTTCACCGGGAGCTTCGGTCTCGCCGGGAGCATCGGTCTGGGCCGGCTGGTCGGTCTGACCGGCGGGGGCAGCAGTGGTGTTTGCTGTATTGTCGCATGCTGCTACTGCGAACAGTAGGGCACCTGTCAGAGCCAATACTGTCAGTATCTTCAAGTTTTTCATTCTTTACTCCTTTTGTGCTGTATTGTTTTTTATGTGCCTGTCACCGAGTTCCCATGTAGTGGTTTCCTGAATTACGCGGGACACGGTTGACAGTCTCAGATCTTTAACTCTTCAGACCTGTTATCCGACTGGATTATAACGCATGCCATTTGTGTAATAATGATACAAATGTGCCCACCTGAATGCAGAATATCTGCCTTGTGCCAATCCCGTGAATAATTCCTAGTTTGCATAGAAACTGATTTGTGAATCTATGCAAATGCGCTTATATGGGTATAAATCAGCGGGTGGGCAGCTTAATCCCGACAAATCTGCCAGTGAACCGGTTCAAACAGGCGGTTAATCTGGGGACTAGAGAGATATCTGCTTTTGTCTCAGCTTTTTAGCCGAAATAGGTTTACAATTGAAAGAGCTTTACTTCAAATAACAGAGCTCCATTCCGGCTGGAGACTCTGCCGAAATTTCTGGGAGTACCGTACGCTTCGGCCTTATCAGTACCTGATTTTGCCTTGCTTGCATCTCCCGGCCAGAATAATGAAAGGGTAAATATGCCTGAAAACAATCAAGACAAAACCAGATCGTCCCGGAATACCGGAGGACGTCAGAACCGATCCACCTCAAGAAAAACGGATTCCACACAACGGCGAAAACAGCAGTCAGCTGAAAAAGGCACAAAGGGAAAAACTCAGAGCCTCAAGAACAGAAGCAAAAACTTTTCCTCAGGAAGCAAAAAAACCTCTCAGACACAGAGGGCAGAGCATCAGGGGACTTCCCGCCGAACCGAACGCAGAACATCTGTTCAGTCAACCAGGCCTTTGGCCAAAGCCCCTAACCGTTCTCCAGAAAGAAGCTCGAATAAGCAAACCCGAGGCAGTGAACGGATTGAACAGACAGCCCCGGTCATTTCGCCACAGTACGCGATCATCAAGCCCCGAGCCAGCTATGGCAGCTTCAGGGGAACCAAGATCCGCAAAGCGCAGGAAAAAATGGCTGAAAATACAAAGAACCTTGCCAAGGATACACTCAAGGTTATCCCGTTGGGCGGTCTCTGTGAAATCGGCAAGAATATGACAGCATTCCAGTACGGCAATGACATGATCATTGTCGATGTGGGTGTGCTGTTCCCGGAGGAAAATCAGCCGGGGATCGACGCCGTTATCCCCGATTTCAGTTATGTACTGGAAAACCTCGATCATCTTCGGGGTATCTTCGTTACTCACGGGCATGAGGATCATATCGGTTCCCTGCCCTATCTGATGAAGAGTATTCGCAGAAATGTGCCGATCTATGCCGGAAAACTGGCAGCGGAACTGATCAAGCTCAAGTTTGAAGACCGCGGTATGAAACATTTCAGTCAGCAGGTCTATTCCGTGCTTCCGGGCCAGACCCGCTCTGCAGGTGTCTTCGAAGTGGAGTTCATCAATGTCAATCACAGTATTGCGGATGCCTTTGCTTTGGCCATCACATCCCCGGCCGGCGTAGCTGTACATTCCGGCGACTTCAAAATTGACTATACACCGGTCAGCGGGAAACCGATCGATCTGCCCCGTCTGGCTGAGCTCGGAAGTAAAGGTGTGCTTCTTTACCTCGGTGAGAGTACTAACGTTAACCGGGCAGGCTTTACCATGTCTGAACAATCGGTTGGGCAGACCTTTGCGAAACAGTTTGCCACTGCTCGTGGGCGGGTGTTTGTGGCGACGTTCTCCTCTAATGTGAGCCGGGTCCAGCAGATTATCACCGCTGCCGAGCAGAACGGGCGCAAGGTCGCACTGGTAGGTCGCAGCATGTTGAATGTCTTCAGTGCTGCGAATAAACTGGGCTATATCCAGATGAAAGAAGACACGCTGATCGAGCTGAAGGAAGTGACAGGGCTTAAACCTCATGAAGTCTGTATTATTACGACCGGTAGCCAGGGTGAGCCGATGTCGGCTCTTACACGCATGGCCTATGCGGAGCACCATGCGATCGAAATCCACGAAGGAGACACCGTCATCATCTCCGCAACCCCGATCCCGGGTAACGAAAAGCCCATCTACCGGGTCATCGATGAGCTTTACAAACGCGGAGCGAAGGTTGTCTACTCTTCCATAGAGGCTATCCATGTTTCGGGCCACGCCAATCTTGAAGAACATAAGATAATGCATGAACTTCTGAGACCGAAATATTTCATCCCGATTCACGGAGAGTACCGCATGCTTCATCATCACGGGCAGCTGGCTCACGCCATGGGCACACCCTGGGAGAATATCTTTATCCTCAACAACGGTGACATTTTCGAGTGTAATCAGGACAGGGGCTTAATTGGCGGCTACACAACGGCTGAAGCCATCCTGATCGACGGACAGTCTGCGACTTTGCAAGACAGTATTGTGCTTCAGCAAAGAAAAGATCTCAGTATTGACGGTGTGATTTCAGTGGCTTTAAGCCTAGACAGCAGGTACCGGATCATTGGCCGTCCTGCGATTCTATCCTACGGTGCAATGATGGATACGGATGAGGCTGCTGCCAATGACGAGATTGCCCGTTTCGTCACTGAGTTTGTGCGCAAAAATGGTCAGGAAGGCGCGCAACTGTCTGCTTTGCTCCGTTCCAGGCAGTTCCGTACGCAGCTGCAGAACTTCTTCTACAGCAAGACAGGCCGCAAGCCGATTACTCTGGTGAGCGTGCTGGAGCAATAGGGGAACTTGACAGCTTGGGCCGGGGGGATTCAGATGCGTGGCCAAGTTTTTCGATTGTGCGTATCTAGTTCTACACAATCGTGAGTTTTGGCCGGGGGGCCAAAGGCTCCCACCCGCAGGGTTTATGGGCCTCACTTTGATAGAATGGGCAGCCGGCTGCGTTTCCGGTAAGTAACTATCAGTCCCGGCCATCTGGCTGAGGTTGACAAAACCCCCTTGAAAAATCCCGGGAAGCGTGATAGACTTCCAAAGCGTTTTAACTAAGCATAAGAACGACAACGACAGGAGGTGAAAGAATGCCGAATATTAAATCATCAATCAAGCGTGTCAAGGTCCAGGCGAAGAAAGCTCAAGCGAATAAGGCACAGAGAAGCAGACTGAATACGTCTTTGAAACAAGCCCGTATTGCCGTTGCCGATCAGGATGAGAACGCTGAAGAGATTGTCAAGAGAGTTTCCGCTGAGATGGACAAAGCAGCCGGTCAGGGCCACATTTCTAAGCAGAAAGCTGCGCGCCATAAGTCCCAGTTGGCCAAAGCCATGAATCAGCAAGACTCTGAAGCATAATTTAGATTCAGTTTATAACTAACTTAAAAAGCTGCCCGCTGTGAATCATTCACACACAAGACAGCTTTTTTTGTGCCCTTTTTTGGCCGGGCTACACCAAGTGAAAAGTCCTTAGTCGACTAAGAGTAAACGATGGAACTTTTTCTTGCCTCTACGTAAGATGACCTCACCGTCCACAAAATCTTCGGGCGTTAAGGTGTAGTAAACATCTTTGACGATCTCTTCGTTGACTGTCACGCCACCTTGCTGAACGTTGCGTCTGGCTTCGCTCTTGGAGGGCGCAAGGCCTGCCAGGCAGAGCGCATCCAGTAGGCCGATGCCGTCAGCATAAGTAGCTCTGCTGATTTCAGTCGAAGGCATGTCATCGGCTCGACCGCCTTGTTCGAAGATCTCGATGGCTTGCTGTTCGGCGGCTTTGGCCTTCTCAGTGCCATGGACAATCACGGTCACTTCGTAAGCGAGGCGCTTCTTGGCTTCGTTGATGGCTTCGCCTTCCAATGACGCATAGTGCTCAACCTCTTCAAGCGGGATAAAGGTGAGGAGCTTCAGGCAGTTGATGACATCGGCATCCGCGACATTACGCCAGTACTGGTAGAAGTCGTAGACGGGGAACTTTTCTTCGTCTAGCCAGACAGCGCCGCGACCGGTCTTGCCCATTTTGGCACCTTCAGAATTCAGGAGCAGGTTGGTGGTTAAGCCCTGAGCATCCTGTTTGCCGGTCTTACGCCGGATCAGTTCAACACCTGCGATGATATTGGACCACTGGTCGTTACCGCCGAGTTGGAGCTTACAGTCGTAATCCAGGTAGAGTCTGTAGAAGTCGTACGCCTGCATGATCATGTAATTGAACTCGAGGAAGGTGAGGCCCTGCTCCATGCGGATCTTATAAGCCTCAGCGGTGAGCATGCGATTGACAGAGAAATGTGCGCCGACTTCTCTCAGGAAGTCGACATAGTTCAAGTCAAGGAGCCAGTCGCCGTTATCCACGATCAGGCCTTTGCCTTCGCTGAAGTCGACGATATTATGCATTTGCCGGATAAACTGTTTGACGTTGTGCTTGACAGTTTCGGGCGTCATGACCTGACGTAAGTCGGATCGGCCGGAAGGGTCGCCCACCATACCGGTGCCGCCGCCCATCAGAGCGATAGGGAAGTGGCCGGCGCGCTGCATGTGGGCCAGAATCATCATTTGGATAAAATGGCCGACATGAAGGCTATCCGCAGTCGGATCAAAGCCGATATAGAATCTCACCCCCGGCTTACTTAACATCTCTCTGACTGCTTCGAGATCTGTGCTCTGAGCGATATAGCCACGCTCAGTTAAAATATCGATTACATTCTTTTCCATTGCTATTCCTCCGTTCGGAAAATTCTACTGAATCTCTCTGTGACTGTCAAAGATTGGCACGGCCTCGGCTGCCGGATCCCCCAGCAGTCGATAGAGTCGGTCACCCTGTAAAGCCAGTTGTTGCTGTAGACGAGCGCTGGGCAGGTCTGAACCCGGGGTCTCAAGGAGATCCGAATTCTTATCGACTCTCGGTAAACTCGCGAGTTTACGCATTAGGCGCAGCAGGTAACGGCCATCCTTGTCGTAGCCTGCCACGCGGATGAAACAGGGGCCGTCGGCCTGGATCTGCTCCCAGTCGGCTTGACGGATACCCAGAAGCCAGGACAGTAAGGCGCGGTTGATCCGTGTCGTGGGGTAGTAGCGTGTTTGGGTTTTGGCCAAATCACTCGGCCTGCCGGATGTAGCTGTTTGTGTGACGGTCTTCAGCAAGCGATCCGCAAGCCCAGGCTCCATGTAGCGATAATCGAGGAGCTCGTCAGAGGTTCTGCCGAGGAGACTTCTCAGATAAGTCGGAAGTAAAGTCGAGGCGGACACCGTGGGCTCAGCCAGCAGTTCTGCGAGAGAGAAATCCGGAAGATAGGGCTCAAGTGCCAGTAGCCTGGCGGAGCGCTCTGTCACTTTATCCATCAGGCGGCGTATGGCGGTCGCCGAAGCCGGGATCCCGGAGCTCGCCTCAGGCAAGGATCTGCTGCGATCGTTACCCTTACGCGGAAGAAGCGTCAGTGTTAGGGGCCGCCCGCTTCTGCGCCGGTTTTCGCGCAAGATTGCCTGGGCGTACTCCAGGGCCAAAATATTGTTCGCTTCTCTGAAGTAAGGGCGCCAGGACTCGGCTTTGGCCGGATTCAAAGCAAGCACAGCTGCCTCTCTGGCCGAAGCATAGTTCTTCCCCTCACTTAAGTATTCACGGAGTTTCGCCTGATAAGGGCTGTTCTCAGCATCCAGATACTCGGCCAAAGCGAAGAGCTCGGCAGACTCGGGATTCTCTGCGCCACAGGCAATATCTGAGCAGATGCCGGTCTGAGATAAGAGCCTGACCGCACCGTCGGCGAAGTCGCGGGCACTGGCGGTGGCGAAGGCCAAGGGGATTTCGAGCACCAGGCTGGCGCCCGCCTTTAGGGCGATCCGGGTTCGTGACTCGCGGCTTAGAACCGCCGGTTCGCCCCGCTGGACAAAATTACCGCTCATCAGAATGACGATTTTGGTTTTTGGTCCGAAGCGCCGCCGGATCTCCTCCAGCTGGTGGAGATGGCCGTTGTGGAAGGGATTATATTCGGTAATAACTGCGATCGTTTTCATGAAGCGATTATACTATGAATCCGGAATTCAGAAACTTACGCGCCCGCAGGAATTCGCCGTTAGAGGCATAATAAAAGGTAATCTAAAGAAAGGCAGGCGTGAACCATGGCTGAATTACGCAAAAAACTTCAATTGAAACAGCAGAACCTGGCGCTAGTCCGCTTACCTTCAGAACTGGAGCGTAGTATCGCTCAGGAGCTCTTCTGGACGAAATATGACACTATACCCGAGGTCTTGCCGGAGAGTGTTTTGGTCTTCGCCAAGAACCAGGCGGAGCTTGAGGAGCTGATCCCAAGCGTTCTGGAACGAGCAACTGCTCAGACGATTCTCTGGTTTGCCTATCCTAAACGAAACTCCACACGCTATCAGACGGACATCGCGCGTGACCGCGGCTGGGAGGCGATGGAAGATGCGGGCTACATAATCGCCCGGCAGATCTCCCTTGACTCAGACTGGTCGGCGCTCCGTTATGTCAAAGACGACGCTGAGGCGATGGAGGAGTGATTCTGAACACCGTCAACAGGTGGCTTTGCCTTGTCTCGGCTCGGGCCTTGACTTATACTTTATGCGATATATTAGGTAGCGCCCGTTACCCTGAATAGAAAGATTTTGACAATTGAGAAAGAGGTAGAAGGTATGAGTTTTATTGACACGATTATTGAGCGTGCCCAGGGGGATGTGAAGAGAATCGTTCTCCCCGAGGCGACAGATGTCAGAGTATTGACAGCTGCCAGAGAACTGACCGACAGAAAAATTGTGGAGGTCATTCTGATCGGTGACCAGGCGGAGGTCGAGAAGTCTGCCCAGGAAAACGGCGTGGACATCAGCGGCATTACACTCGTCGATCCTGCGACGGACGACCGGACCAAGTCCTACGAAGAAGCCTTCTATGAGCTTCGCAAGCACAAGGGCATGACCCCTGAGAAAGCCGCTGAGCAGATGCTCGATCCCGTGTATTTCGGCGTGATGATGGTCAAACAGAAAGAAGCCGATGGACTCGTCTCCGGCGCCATTCACAGCACTTCGGACACCCTGAGACCCGCCCTGCAGATCGTCAAGACAGCGCCCGGCACCAAGCTCGTTTCCGCATTCTTCCTCATGATCGTACCTGAGAGTCCTTACGGTGCGGATGGGACCTTCGTTTTTGCCGATAGCGGCCTGAACGAGAATCCTGACGCTGAGCAGCTGTCTGAAATCGCGCTGTCCTCTGCGCAGAGTTTCGAGACTTTGGTCGGTAAAGAAGCCAAAGTCGCCATGCTCTCCTACTCCACCAAGGGCTCTGCGAAATCCGAACTTACCGAGAAGGTTGTCGAGGCGACGCGTTTGGCCAAAGAAAAGGCTCCCGATCTGGCCCTCGATGGCGAGTTACAGCTGGATGCTGCGCTCGAAGCTTCAGTGGCGAAATCCAAAGCCCCTGACAGCACCGTGGCCGGCCAAGCCAATGTACTGATCTTCCCCGACCTGAACTCCGGTAACATCGGTTATAAACTTGTCCAGCGCCTGGCCAAAGCTGAGGCATACGGCCCGGTAACCCAGGGTATTGCTGCCCCGGTCAATGACCTCTCGCGCGGCTGTTCGGCAGATGATATCGTAGGTGTGGCGGCGATCACCGCTGTACAGGCTCAGAAAGTATAGGAGGCAGTCATGTTAGTTCTGGTTATTAATGCAGGGAGTTCATCCCTGAAGTTTCAGTTGCTCGATCCCGAAAGCGGTGAGGTGAAAGCAAAAGGTATCTGTGAAAGGATCGGGATTGACGGGTCGGTGACCTATACCGGTTCCGGCGACAAGCTCCGCAAGGAGATCCCCATGCCGACGCACAGAGAAGCAATTAAAGAAGTGCTCCGTGTCCTGACCTCCGAAACCGTGGGCGTTATTGCCTCGATGGATGAGATCGATGCAGTCGGACACCGCGTCGTTCACGGCGGCGAGAAGTTCGCTCAGTCCGCGATTATCACTGCGGAAGTCAACGATGCCATTCACGACTGTGTCCCTCTGGCGCCGCTCCATAACCCTGCCAACCTCATGGGTATCGAAGCCTGTCAGGAAGTGATGCCCAATACCCCGATGGTCGCTGTCTTCGATACCGCTTTCCATCAGACAATGCCGCCGAAGGCTTATATGTATGCGCTGCCGTACCATTTCTATAAGGACTACGCGGTCCGGCGTTACGGTTTCCATGGGACCTCACACAACTACGTGGCCCATCGCGCCGCAGAGTATTTGGGCAAAGACATCAAAGACTTGAAAATCGTCACCTGCCACCTCGGCAACGGCTCCTCGATCGCGGCTGTTGAGAACGGTGAGAGCATCGATACATCCATGGGTATGACCCCGCTTGCCGGTGTGCCGATGGGTACGCGTACCGGTGACATCGACCCGGCGATCATCAAGTATTTGAATGAAGTCGATCCTACCTTGACAATCAATGTGCTGGATCGCGTGATGAACAAGGAGTCCGGCGTGTTCGGTATCTCCGGGGTCAGCTCCGACTTCAGAGACCTGACCGACGCGGTTGAGCAGGGTAATGAACGGGCGAAACTCGCCCTTGAGATGTTCGATTATCAGGTCAGGAAGTACATCGGCGCCTATGCCGCTGCGATGAACGGTGTAGATGTGATCGTCTTCACCGCAGGTGTCGGCGAGAACGATGGCATTGTCCGTGCTGAAGTCTGCTCCAGCCTGGAATTCCTCGGCTTACAAGTGGATCCGGCCAAAAACGAGGTTCGCGGCCAGGCCGTTAACGAAATCTCGACCCCTGACTCGAAGGTCAAAGTCCTGGTGGTGGAAACCAACGAAGAACTCATGATCGCTCTGGATACAGCCGAACTGGTCCAAGCCAATAATTGATCTGACGAATGCCCGCCCTCCCGGACGGGCATTACTCTATTTGCGCCGGGCGGAGGCACAGCTTGAATGACTGAATTTGAAAGCAAGTTCTATGATCTGCTTACTGAAATCATGGATCTCATCGGACGTACGGAAGAAGAAGCCCTCATCAAGGGCGAATTCAATAATCTTTCGCGCTCCGAAATGCATACGCTCCAGAGCATAGGCATTTATGAAACCAGATCCATGGGCGAAACCGCCCAGATTCTTGGCGTTACTACAGGCACACTCACAGTCCAAATCAATCGTTTGGTGCGAAAAGGTTATGTAGAACGGCACCGCAAGACCGAGGACCGCCGGGTGATGGAACTTCGTCTGACCCGCGATGGCCGACTGGCTTGTCGAATGCATAACCGTTTCAACCGCCTGCTCTTACAGAATATGCTCGAACCTCTGGAGACTGAGGAGCAAGAGCTCCTCTTTCGCAGCATGCAAAGAATCGACCTTTTCTTAAAAGACCAATATAAGAAATACTCGGAAAGGGAGGTCAGACGCCATGACCAAATCACAGAAGGCCATTCGTAAAGTCGTCTACCCGGTAGTCGCCAGAGCTGCGGGAACGGACGAGCGGGATCTGAAGGATAGTGATGACCTGATCAAAGATCTGGCGATGGATTCTCTGAGTGTTCTCGAGATCGCCGTGGATCTGGAAAGTCATTACGATGTGCGAATAGAGGATGAGGATCTGGATGATATCCAGACGGTGGGGGAGATCATCACGTATATTGAACGTCGCTTGGGAGAAGATTAGGTCATCTAGCTCTAAGCGTCTTCAGCTTTCTCAGCTTCTCGCTCCATATAGGTGAGATTAGGTCCCCGGTATTCTCTGGGGACTTGTTTGTTTTTGTACATGGTCTCCATCCACTCGGTGAGGGCTTGGGTAAGGGCTTTGGTGTTCTTATAGTCCCTGGGATGCATGGGCTCGCCGTAACTGACGATCAGGCGGCGCCGGCGGAAAGGTTTAGACCAGAAACGCGGCCATTTCATATGTCGACTGAAAATTTCATAACCCCCGTCGATGAAGCATGGGACAATAGGGACATCGGCGTGCTTCGCAATGAATGCGCAGCCATCCCTGATTCTGCCCAGCTTACCATCGGCGGTGCGGGTGCCTTCTGGATGGACCATCAGGATATTGCCCTGATCCAGCTGATTAATGCAGATTTTGAGTGAATGGATGGAGCTGCCTTCCCGATCGATGGGGATGCCGCGCCCGACTCTCATCATCAGTTTTCCGAAGAGTCCGTGCGAGACAAGCAGTTCTTTGGCCGCTAAGGAACAGAAGAGATCGCGTTGGTGGCGAGGCACGCCCATGGCGGCGAGCATGCCGTCGACATAGGTTTCGTGGTTGGGCGCGATGATGTAGGGAGCATGGACCGGGAGATTCTCGGTGCCCTTGAGCTCGAATTTCAGACCCAGGCGAACGACAAAAGTGCCCAGATGGTAGAAGACGCGCCCCCAGATGCCTCTGTTGACGGGCTGAAGGAGCTCTGCTTCTGTCTGAATTTCTGGGTTTTTGGCTGATCTATTCACCACGGCTTACCTCTCTGCTACAGATACCAACTGAATATAGCACATAAAATTAGTTCATGTGTTCTATCCAGAATGGTTTCCTCATGATAAACTAAAATTACTTTGATAGTCAAAATAATGGAGGTTGCTTATGAAAATCCATAAAGGTCAAGCCCTGTTTGACAAGCCCCGGATCCCGGACCTACGCACACTGGTTAAAGACGGTGCCGCCCAGTATGGCGAGCATCCGGCTTACATATTTCATAGAGCTCGCGGCACTGCTGAAGAACAGCGTTCCTATCAGCAATTCTGGGAGGATATTCAGTCTTTCGGTGAATTTTTGCTGGACAGATTCCCGGCGGAAGAGCGGGCGCACATTGCGCATATCGGTCAGAACTCTTATGAGTGGAGTGTGACGCATCTGGCGTTGATGACGGCCGGGACGGTATCGGTGCCGCTCGACAATGCCTTGCCGGAAGTGGAAGTGCTGAACCTGCTGGAGAAAGGCGATTGCCGTGCGTTTGTCACGACGGTTAAGCATTTCGCAAGCGGCGTGAAAGCGATGCACGATCTGCCTGAGCTGAAACTGCTTATTATCAACGATCTGACCCGTCCCGAAGATGAAGCGGCGCCTGAGATTCCGGAGCTGCCCGCAGGGAAGGAAGCTGTTTATCTGTCCCGGGTTTTGGCCAAAGGTCAGGAACTGAGACAGCAGAGCCGACGCTATCTGGAACTCGAACAGAATGTGGAGGATATGGCGGCGATCTTCTTTACCTCGGGGACCACGGCTGCGGCGAAAGGCGTCATGCTCTCACAGAATAATCTGCTGCATAATCTCCATGCGATCGTCAGAATCATGCCGATTTCGCAGGAGGATCGTTTCCTGTCGATTCTGCCGATGCATCATACCTTTGAGCATACGTGCGGTCAGCTGTATCCGCTGGTCGAAGGGGCGACGATCTGTTTCGCGGACGGGCTGAGGTTCTTGGGTGATAATATGCGGGAGTGGCATATCTCTTGCTTGGTGGGAGTGCCGTTGCTTTTCGAAAGTATTTGGCGCGTTGTAATGCGTGGGGTCGAGAGCTCGGGTAAGGCCGGTATGGTCAAACTCGCCCGTCCGATCGCCCGACGTCTCGAATCTACCGGGATCAAGGTGAAGCGTAAAATCTTCTCCCAGATCATCGAGCAGATGGGCGGTAAAATGCGCCTGATGGTCGTGGGCGCGGCGGCTGCGGACGCGGAAGTGATCCAGGGCTTCAATGATTTCGGGATTGAGTTCTACCAGGGCTATGGCCTGACGGAACATTCGCCTGTCGTGACAGCCGGCAATCGCAAAGTTGATTCGCTCGGCAGTACGGGCTCTCCGGTCCCCGGTGTTGAAGTGGCGATCGCCGAAGATGAGGCGCTGGAACAGGGGCAAGGTGAGATCCTCGCCCGCAGCGAATCGGTCATGCTGGGTTATTACAAGAATCCTGAAGCGACCGCCGAAATTATAGACGATGAGGGCTGGCTCCATACAGGTGATATGGGGTATTTCGATCAGAAGGGGTGCTTGTTCATCACGGGCCGCTATAAGTCGGTGATTGTGTTGGCGAACGGCAAGAAAGCGTTCCCGGAAGAGATCGAGTCGCTCTTTAAGAATGTCGAAGGTATCTCCGAGACGATGATCTTCGGCGAACGTAACGTCCGCGACACACTGGATGTGGCGGCGCGTTTTGAAGTAGATCCGGAAAAACTCCCTGCCGCGATCAAGCAGGATGACGAGGCTATTGCTGACTTCCTGAAAGATGAGGTGAAGCGCGTCAATCAGCTGCTGCCCGGCTACAAGCAGATCAAGTATTTCGTCTTCTCGGATGACAAAATCGTGCGTACAACCACTATGAAGGTCAAGCGTAACGACGAGATGGATCGCATACACCTGAGTCTTTTACAGAAGGGTGTCACCCTGCGAGAGGTATCCGGCCAAAAAATCACACTTGACTGACCATTTTGCTTCAAGTGAATTCTCACCTGAGCACTTTCTTGTTACCATAGGGAAGAGCTCAGGTGTTTTTGTGTCCGCAATAAGGGACAAATGAATAGAGGGATGATGCTAAGATGAGTAGGCAAGTAATTGACGGCAGCAGCAAAGTATATGACTTCCCCTGGAAGGTATCCTATTATGAAACGGATGCCATGCAGGTCGTACATCACAGTAACTACATCCGCTGGATGGAATCCGCGCGTTGCGCCTATCTGGAGTGGGCCGGTTACAGCTACCGGTCACTGGAGGCGTCAGGCGTGTCAAGTCCTGTGCTTGGCGTGGAGGCGGAGTTCCTCAAACCGGCCGTCTTTGCCGATGAAGTGACAGTTTCCGTGTCAATGACCGACTATGATGGCCTGCGTTTCAGCTTTCGTTACCGGATAACGCGGGACGGGGAACTTTTATGCAAAGGCAAAACCCGTCATTGCTTCACCGACACCCGGTCGCAGCGGGTCATCGCCTTGCCGAGGACGCGCCCCGACCTTCACGAGAAGATTCAAGCATTCCTGGAGGAGTAGCGAGATGAGCACACGGACGGATCCGGCGCTGAATGAATTTATCGAACGACTGAAAAGTAGCAATAATATCGTCTTTTTCGGTGGCGCCGGCGTATCTACCGCCAGCGGGATACCGGATTTTCGGAGCCCGTCAGGGCTTTACCAGGCACTGGCGGCGGAGGACCGGCCATGGGCGGATTATCCGCCTGAGGAGCTCTTGAGCCACGACTTTTTTATCGAGCACCCCGAGTGGTTTTACCGCTATTACCGCGAGGCCATCTTGCACCCGGAGGCGCAGCCTAACAGCTGTCACCTGGCTTTGGCCGAGTGGGAGCAGGTGGGGAGGCTGGCGGGGGTCATCACCCAGAACATCGACGGCCTCCATCAGGCCGCCGGCAGCCGGCAGGTGGTTGAGCTTCACGGGACCGTCTGGCAGAACTACTGTATGGCCTGCGGTAAGCGCTATACACTGGATGAGATCTTGCCCAAAGCCAATGTTCCGCGCTGTAACTGCGGTGGGACGATCCGGCCGGCGGTAACGCTGTATCAGGAAGCACTGCCGGCAGGGAGCACTGAGGTGGCCGTGAAGCTACTCAGGGAAGCGGATCTGCTGATCGTGGCCGGCACCAGCCTGGCCGTGTATCCGGCTGCGGGACTGGTGAATTATTTCGGCGGTGAGCATATCGTGGTGATTAATCTCAGTCCTACGGCATTGGATTCTAGGGCGAGCTTACACCTGAACCGCGACCTGGACGAAGTTTTCTCTCAAGTAAGAGATGTATTTAATGGAGCTTAACCGATGCGTGTACTTTACGGTGAAAACAGAAGGTTACTGGCAAACCGGGTGATTCAGGAAGTCGCGGATGATCAGACGGTGCGGCCGTTCACACGGGGCTTTATCCTCGTGCCCGAACAACAGAAGGCCGGGATGGAGCGTCGGTTTTTCGCCATGCACCCGGACCGCAGTCTGATGCTGAAGGAAGTCCTGAGTTTCAGACGATTTGCTTTTCGCCTCGCTGAACTGGGGGGTGGGCAGGCCAGAAACGTGATGACCGCAGGGCTTCAGACCTTTCGTTTGGGCCGGATTTTGGCCGGTTTGGAAGGGCAACTACAGCAGTTCAATGAAGCCTTGTTCAGGCCCTCCTTCCTCAGCATGATTTCTGAAGTCATCGGGGACTTCCTGCGCTACAATGTCAGCCCTGCCATGCTGAGAGAAACCGCTCAGCGTGCCGAGGCTTCTGGACAGGAACGTTTCTCCGGGCGCATGAACGACTATGCCTTATTGCTGGAAACTTATCTGGCCGAGATGACGACCGACAATCAGCTGCCTGGGGATCTGGTACTGGATGATCTTGCCAGGCGTTTGGAAGGCCTTTATCAGAAGCTGGCCCAGGCGGATTTTTCCTGGAAAGCCTTACAGTTTCCGGACAGTGAGTACGCCTTTCTCGAACACACCAGAGTTTGGATCCACGGTTTCGGTGAGAGCCGAGGCTTGACGCCGCAGGAGAGCCGGATCGTGAGTGCTTTGCAGCGGCTCTGCGCGGAAGTCGTGCTTACGGTTGAAAGTGATACTTTGCCGGAGCTATATGATCCGGCCGAGATCGATCGGGGTCCCGCGGCGTTTCGGCCCGGCAGGCACATGCTTTGGCAGCTTCAGCAGGATTTTGGCCAAGTCAGTTTCCAGCATCTGCCGGTCAAATCGAAAGCGCTTCAATATAGTTTCCATCGCTTTGTCGGTTCGCGTGACGAGGTCCGCTGGGTAGCAGGGGAGATACGCCGCTTGTTGGTCGAAGACCGGGTGATGCCGGCGGAGATCGGCATTGCTTTGGCCGACGGTGGCCTTGCCTCCGAGATGCAGCAGGCCTTGCGCGAGCTCAAGATCCCTGTCTATACGGCGGATGCGCTGCTTAGTTCTCAGGGCGCATTTCAACGTCTCTTGCCTGATGTGGCCAAAATCCTGCGCTTCGGTTGGCAACGAGACTATCTGATGCCGGTCCTAAGAAATCCCTACCTAGGTTTAGCTCAGGATGAATGTGACTTGTTAGAGAATTATTGGCTCGCTCGCGGCATGAAAGGCCCCTTGATCTGGGATGCGACACGCTATCAGGAGCATTGGCAGCCGCAGGTGACCGCCCCTGTGCTCCCGGAGTCACCGGAGGATGAGGACGAGGACTTCTCTGAGGAAAAGGAAATATCGGAACAGGACCGACCGGTACCGGAGGCGATGCTCGCTTTCAGAGACAAGGCTTTGAGGGAATTAAAACAACTTTATGAGGCCACGCGCCAAGAGGCTACAGTTGCTGAGTTCTCCGCCTTAATCCTGAAGTTTTTGGAAGATAAAGAGATGGAGGCTCAGGTTCAGCGAAGAAGTGTGCTGCTTGAAGAAAATGGTTATCGGGATGACGCAGAATATGAAGTGAAGAGCTGGAACAGCTTGGTCGAGCTGTTGGCGGAATTCCTGAACGTCAAAGATTCGGAAACCCTCAGTTTAGATGCCTATCTTTATTACTTGGAAGAAGCCTTGGAGCAAACCACCGGACGCAGAATTCCGGCTACCGGTAATCAGGTGGTGTTGGGTGAACTCAATACTTTGGCCGCCGAGGAAGTCGATTATCTCTTCATTCTCAGCGCGGATCAGAAGCATTTGCCGGGGAAGGGCTTTCGCACCGGTTTATTGAGTGCCACTGATCGCCATCTCTTTAATCACTATGCGGAGCAAGAACTCCTCCCGGATAGCGAGATCCAGAGGATCTACGCGAATGAATCTCATCTCTATGCGCTTCTTTATTTGCCGAGGCAGCATGTCCAACTTAGTTTCACGGGCGCTGCCGAGCGACAGGCAAGTGTCGTGTCAGAGCTGATTCAGGCTGAAGGTGGTACACTCATCAGCCATCTTGCCCCTTGTTCTTTGCGCGATCCGCGTTTGGCTTTGCCTGAACGTGCCTACAGCTATTGGCAGCTGGATTTACCCGCATTCCAGGCGGAGAGTCAGGACCTGAGTGAACTCTCGGAGCTCCTTACTACAGAGGCCCGGCAGGTGCTGGCCGTGTGGGAGGCTGAGGCACCTGTACGACGGCTCAGTGAGCAGGGTAGGCTCCGGCTCGACCCGGCTCTGGTCCATGAGATGCTCGGTGAGGCACCGGTCTGGTCGATCTCTCAACTGGAGCGCTACTCTGCCTGTCCCTTCGCATATTATGCGAATAATCTGCTCCGGCTCGAGGAACGTGCGGAATGGACGCCCGACGCCGCGTCCTACGGAACGCTGCTCCATGGGGTCATGGAAGTTCAGCAAGCGGAGTGGCAGGCCTTGTTGGAGACGGAGGATTTACATCCCGATTTCTGGATGTCATTGCGCGAAACATTGAACGAAGAGAAGCTGCTGACTTACTTCGAAGCGGCCAGAGCCCAGGATCCCAGCTTGAACCTCTTCTGGGAGCCGGGTGAAACGTTCAGCTCCCGCTATAAGGCCTTCAGATCCGCCTATTACAGCAGTCTAGAGGCTCTTCATGAGTATGGTGAGACGGATGGCTCGCCGCTCTGGTTTCCTTATCAGGAGGAGTGGAGCTTTGGCCCCGAAAGCGGCAACATGTACAGCACGGAAGTGGCAGGTAATTTGCTTCAGTTCCGTGGCCGAATCGATCGCGTGGATCTCGCCGGCGACGACCAGGCGATTTATGCGCGTATGATTGATTACAAGTCCGGCCAAAAACGGGTAGACTACGCCGACCTCTACTACGGTCTGGACCTCCAGCTGCCGATTTACCTCAGTGCCTTCGAGGCGCTTAATGACGACATGCTGGCCGTGGATGCGGCCTACCAGCCGCTGTCGCCGAAGATCCCCCAGAATTACGACCTGCCGCACTCGGAAGAAAAGGTCGATCAGGAAGTGGCCAAAAGCCTGAAAATGAGCGCTCTGGATCTCGATTCGGAGAGTCTCCATCTTCTCATGCGCCATAGCGTGAAACGGGCGTCGGAACTGGTTCAGCAGATGAAGTCGGGCGATTTTTCTGCGGTGCCCCGAGAGAGCAAGAAAAACGGCGCCCTCTGTAGATTCTGTGATTTCAGTGCGGTCTGCGGCCTTCATCGCGGGCATATCCGCCCGGAGACCTTGGCTGATCTCCACGAAGTTCTGGCTGAGCTTAGTGAGTCAGAAATCGAGGAAAGAAAGCAGGGCCGCACGAAACAGTACCTGATCGAAATTTTGCAAGAAGAGAGTCAGTTAGATGCTAAAACCGAAGATTGAGTACACGCCGAAACAAACCCGAGTGATCGAAGCGGAGGCAGGGAATCTGCTGGTTTCCGCAGCGGCCGGTTCCGGCAAAACTGCCGTGATGACCGAGCGCCTGATCCGGCGACTGGCTCTGGGTGAGATTCGCCTGGACCAGGTGCTGGTGCTGACTTTCACGAATGCCTCCAGTGAAGATATGGGCAATAAGATCAAGGCGAAACTCAAGGAGAAATTAGCCGAAGCCAAAGCTTTGGGGGACAGTGCCTTAGTCTCCCGCCTGGAAGAACAGCTATTGCTCCTGCCGGGGACCCATATCTCGACGATCCACTCCTTCTGCCTCTGGCTGATCCGGAGTTTCCCGCATGAAGTCCAGGATGAGACGGGGACTGGATTATTGGAAGCGGATTTCGGCAGTCTCGATCAGGAAGCGGCCGATGACCTGCTGAACGAGGCTTTGGCCCAGGTCTTTGACCATGAGTATCATCTGGCGGAAGCCGGACAGGCAAGGACGTTCCTGCAGCTCGTGAACAGTTTCTCGAGTGCGAAGAATGACAGCCAGCTTCGTCGACTGATCCTCAATCTCTATGGGAACCTCAGGAGTTTGCCGGATTATCGAACGAAGGTCATTCCTGAAGCTGTCCAAGCGATCGACGACTATAGTAAGGATTTTTCTAGGAGTCCGCATTTCCGGCTCCTCACGGAAGGCCTACGCCTGAGACTGAATCAGGCCTTGGCAGTATTACCGGAAATCGCCACACTTCTGGCCTCTGACGAAATCCGCTTCGTAAAGAACAAACAAAAGCACGAAGAGTATCTCGCATCCGCCCAGGCATTGCTCGAGAACATCCGCCAGGTAGATCGTTACCTCAGGCAATATGAAGCGGACAGTGACAGCAGCAGTTTATGGGATGACATTTACCAAGTCGCGCAAGCGATCAGCTGGTTGTCGCCGCGCAGGAGCTC
>CAZJTS010000004.1:9369-26706 GCA_964548975.1 uncultured Fastidiosipila sp. | reverse complement strand
CATCCGCAGCAATTTTGAGGAGTGGCTGGTCCTGCTGATGAACATGCACAGCCTCCCAGAAGAGCTGCCCTACTGGAAGACCGTGTTCGAGACGACGACCCCGGGCTTCACGAAGGCACGTGAGTTCGCGAACTACCATATCGAACAGATTCTGGAAACCCGCTTCATTCCGGACACGACCAAACATGTCCTTGAGGGCTATAAGCAACTGATTGAGATCATGGTGCTTAAAATTCTCACCATGCGCTATAACACATTCACGACCGAAGAAGTCCAAGAACGTATGGACGAGTGGAGAAAACAATTTCACGCGCCCATTGCCTAAGTCCGACGAAGCGAGCGGCCGAGCGAGCGACATCAGCGCACCCCCACAAAAAATTCGCTCCCCCAAACCCAGCGCTTTCTGCTATGATTCAGAGAATACTTTCAATTTAAAGATTACTTGATGCGAGAAGGAGCACTGGCCGGCGATGACCCTTGATACGAAGACAAGCAAACGTGTTCTTGTCCTTGTGGCGATTTCGCTGGGGATGGTCTGGGTCATGCTCCGTTTGGAGCTCCTGCCGCAGTTTGTGGGACGGTTTTTCTCGTTCTTTGGCCCGCTGTGGGTCGGGGTGTTTATTGCCTTTGTGGTGAATTTACCGATGCGCTTTTTGGAGCGGACGGTCTTTGGTGGGCCTTGGGCCAAAGGAGAGGGCTTGCGGCTCAAGATCAAGCGCCCGCTGAGCATGTTGCTGGCCTTCCTGATTATTGCCGGGGGGCTGACGGCGGTTGTGTTTATGGTGCTGCCGGATATTACGAATACGATTATTTCCTTTACTCAGCAGTTGCCGCAGACGATTCGTGAGGTGCAGCTGCGCCTGGAGAGTTTGAGTGACAGCAATTCGCCGTTGATGGATTTCCTTCAGGGGTCGAATCTTTCGATCAATGATCTGGTTCAGCGCTTCATCAATTGGCTGAATAATACGATGTCCGTGATCGCGAGTTCTGCGTTCGGTTGGATTACCGGCCTGATCAACGGCTTCCTGAATATGTTCCTGGGCTTCGTGTTTGCGATTTATTTTCTCCTGCAGAAGGAGCGGATCGGCAGGCAGGTGAAGCAGGTGGCGTATGCGGTGCTGCCGGTGAGTTTTGTCGATAAGGTGGCGAAACTGGGGCAGCTGGTGAATACCGTGTTTTCGCGTTTCATTAGCGGGCAGGGTTTGGAAGCCTGTATTCTGGGCACGTTGGTGTTCCTCGGCATGCAGATTTTCCGTTTTCCTTATCCCTTGACCATCAGCGTGTTGGTGATCCTGGGTGCGCTGATTCCGATTTTCGGTGCTTTTGTGGCGGGGATGCTGGGCGCGAGCCTGATCCTTGTGCGGTCGCCGGCGCAAGCCTTGTGGTTTATCGTGATGCTGATTGTGATTCAAGGCATCGAAGGGAATTTCATCTATCCGCGTGTGGTGGGGAAGACCGTAGGGCTGCCGTCGATCTGGGTGCTTTTTGCGGTGACGTTCGGCTCGAAACTCTTCGGCTTTCTAGGCCTGCTACTGGGTGTGCCGGCCTTTTCGGTGATCTATATTCTCATGCGCTCGTGGTCCTCGTACCGCGTCGAAGAGAAGGCTGTCAATCCCCTGAAGCTCCGCTTCCAGACTTACACCGCAAACGCGGATCTGGATTATAAGGATCTGGAGCAGGCCGAAGAGGAGAAAACGCCCTGGATTCTGAATGACGAAGCGGATCTGGGTGGACTCCTGGGGGATGAGAAGGCAGAGCCTGAAGTAACTCCGGAACCTCAGCCGCAGCCGTCCCCGAAGGTGCGTAAGTTTACGGCGCACTTTGATTTGGCCAAAGTCGAGCGCGAGCTGGCAGACGAAGCTGAAGAGGCCCGCCGGATCAGGGAAGAGGCCTGGCACAAGAATCGCAAACGCAAATCCTAGTATACCGCTAAATATTCATCAGAATGCCCAAAGCTTTTACAGATTTGCATGGGAAATCACATAGCAGAGTCTCTGATTTGTTACATTATCAATTGAAAGAAGCGTTAAAATAAACTATCATTAAATGGTACAAAAAGTACGTATACGCAAAGTAGACTTAACGAAAGTCAATTAGGAGGAACAACATGGCAATAAAAGTAGGTATTAATGGATTTGGTCGTATTGGACGACTGGTTTTCCGCGCAATGTATGATCAGGGTCTGATCGGTAACGAAGTAGATCTCGTTGCGGTAACGGATCTTTCGACCGATGCGGATTATTTTGCTTATCAGCTGAAGTACGACAGCACCCAGGGCAAATTCGACGGTGAAATCACCACTGAGAAGAGCTCTGATGATCTCGAAGAGAATGACGTTCTCGTCATCAACGGCGATAAGATCAAATGTGTTGCTGCGACCA
The DNA here is from genome assembly GCA_964548975.1 of uncultured Fastidiosipila sp. Taxonomy (GTDB): domain Bacteria; phylum Bacillota; class Clostridia; order Saccharofermentanales; family Fastidiosipilaceae; genus JAAYZH01. The sequence goes on along the minus strand of CAZJTS010000004.1, from coordinate 24,325 downwards.
AGAGCCCGGCAGAACTGCCTTGGGGTGAACTCGGTGTCGATTATGTTATCGAGAGTACCGGTCTGTTCACTTCGCTCGATGCCTGTAAGGGCCATCTCGAAGCCGGCGCCAAAAAGGTTATGATTTCCGCACCCGGTAAGGGCGGCGTTAAGACCATCGTCTACGGTGTTAATGAAGACGAGTACGATACCGCTGAGCACGACATCGTGTCCAACGCGTCTTGTACCACCAACTGTCTGGCACCTGTCGTCCACGTCCTGCTCAAGGAAGGTATCGGTATCGAAACCGGCCTGATGACCACCATCCACGCTTATACAGCAACTCAGAAGACCGTTGACGGTGTTTCGAAGAAGGACTGGAGAGGCGGTCGTGCTGCGGCCATCAACATCATCCCTTCATCTACCGGTGCCGCTAAGGCCGTCGGCGAAGTGCTGCCTGAAACAAAGGGCAAACTCACCGGTATGTCTTTCCGCGTACCAACCCCGACCGGTTCTGTAGTCGACCTGACTTTCCGTTCCGAGAAGGACACCTCGATCGAAGAGATCGATAGCCTCTTCAAGCAGGCTTCCGAGAGCTATCTCGAAGGCATCCTGAAGTACACCACCGAAGAAATCGTTTCTACGGACATCGTCCACGATTCACATTCTTCCATCTATGACAGCGATGCGACCGTGAAGAACAACCTCAAAGGTGAAAAGAGATTCTTCAAGGTTGTTTCCTGGTACGACAACGAGTGGGGTTATTCCAACCGTTGCGTCGATCTGCTGATGTACATGGCTAAGAAGGATCAGGCTTAATAAGCTAATCAATTCCTCATTTAAACATGAAGCACTGTCGCCCCCGGGTGATGGTGCTTTGTGCGCTTAACGGCGGTTTTGGGCAAAGCAAAGTTCAGCGAAAATAACGCATATAACAGGTCATAAAATCGCCTCGTCCGTCACGGAAGTCATTGTCAAAAGACAGGGGCTTAGATAAGATGAATGTAAGACACACGAAGGAGGTATTGCGTATGAGACTTGAGATTCAGGGCAAGGGGATGAAGGTAGGTCCCCAACTCGAAAAACGCATTACGGAGAAGCTTGGCAAGTTCGATAATTACTTCGATGATTCCGTGACCTGCCAGGTGAAATGTAGCTCGGACGCTCCGGAAACCCGGAAGGTCGAGATTACACTCTATATCCGTAAGCACATCTATAGGGCGGAACGCAGTGCGGCAGATGTATTCACCGCGCTTGATCTGGCTGTGGATGTGCTGGAAGGTCAGATCCGCAAGCACAAGACGAAGATCGAGAAACGGATCCACGATTATGCTTACATGAAAGAGTATCTCAAGCATGAGATGCCGGACGATGTGACGCCTGAGTCCGAAGAGGGCTTGACGGAGATCGAGGCGGATCGCTTCAGACACAAGAGCTTCGAACTGCGGCCGATGACCGAGGAGGAAGCCGCCTTGCAGATGGAGATGTTGGGTCATTCGTTCTTCCTCTATCTGGCCGATGACACCGGCAAAGTAAATCTGGTGTACAAAAGAAGAGACGGCAATTACGGTGTGATTGATCCGGATTACGCTGTTTAGTAATTGCCGGCACAATATCTTAAATAGTTAGGCAATTTAAGGGCCGACCTCCGGGTTGGTCCTTTTTTCGGGTCTTTCAGGAGGTACCGAAAACCGGCTTCGCCGACTATAATAGAGGGACAGCAAAAGGAGACCATAATGACACAGTACCCTGAAGACATGAATTTTCCCCCGGACAGCGGTTCTGAGGAGCTGCTGGAGGGCCTCAATCCCGAGCAGCGCCAGGCGGTTTTGCATAGCGAAGGCCCGCTCCTGATTTTGGCCGGTGCAGGCTCCGGTAAGACCCGCGTTATTACCCATCGTATTGCCTATATGGTGAGGGAAAAGGGGGTGTCCCCGCGCTCGATCCTCGCGATTACGTTCACGAACAAGGCCGCTCGCGAAATGCTGGAGCGTGTCGAGCATCTCCTAGGTGAGCAGACCTCCGGGATGTGGATCGGCACCTTCCACGCCATGATGGCGCGTGTGCTCAGGCGTTTTGCCGAGCACCTGGGCTTCACCAGGAATTTCGGCATCGCCGACAGCGCGGATCAGCTGGCGCAGGTGAAGGCGATTATCAAGCGGCTCAATCTCGACGAGAAGACCTTCGATGCCAGACGGGTACATGGCAGCATTTCCTCGGCCAAAAATGAGCTCATCAGTCCGGAGCAGTACCGGAGGAACGCCGGTAATGAATTCTGGGGCAGCAAGGTGGCCATGGTCTATGAACGCTATCAGGCAGCCCTCCTGCAGAACAATCTGATGGATTTCGACGATCTGCTCTATTATGCCGTCAAGCTCTTTCGCGAGCAGAAGGACGTGCTTCGTCTCTATCAGGAACGTTTTCGCTATATTATGGTCGACGAATATCAGGACACGAACGGTGCGCAGTACGAGCTGATCAGGCTCCTGTCGAAAGAGCACCGGAATCTCTGTGTCGTAGGTGATGATGATCAATCCATCTATTCGTTTCGCGGCGCTAACATTCAGAACATTCTTGATTTTGAGAAGGATTTCGCGCCCTGTGAGGTTATTAAGCTCGAGCAGAATTATCGCTCGACCGGGCACATCCTCCAGGCGGCCAACCATGTTATCTACAATAACCCCGGCCGGACGGATAAGAAGCTTTGGACTGCGGCTGGGGACGGCGAGAAAATCACCTATCTCACGGTTGCCGATGAGCAGGCGGAGGCCCGCTTCATTGCCGGAGAGATCCAGCGGCTGGTGAATTCCGGGACGGTCAACTACCGTGATATCGGCATCCTCTACCGCATTAACGCGCTCTCGAGAAACCTTGAGTTCAGTCTCCAGAGAGCCGGCATTCCTTTCAAGATCTATGGCGGCCTGCGCTTCTTCGACCGTAAAGAGATCAAGGATACACTGGCTTACCTGAACCTGATCACGAGTCCCCGCGATAATGTCGCATTCCAAAGAGCCGTGCTCGTGCCGCGTCGAGGCATCGGCGAGACAACGATCGGGCGTCTGCAGGAGCTTGCCCTGGAGAACAATGTCTCCATTATGGAAATCTGTGTTCACGCGGCGGAAATCCCCGAGCTGTCTAGGGCTGCTGCCAAAATCACCGACTTCGTCCACCTCATCGGGCGTATGCAAAAGAGCTTGCTGCAAGAAGACTGGTCTCTAGCCCAATATATCGAATATGTTCAGAATGAATCCGGCCTGGTCCAGGACATCATCGATCATCAGGAGAAGGGCCGTGAGGATGCCTATAACCGCCTAGAGAACCTGAAGGAACTCTTATCCGAAGCGGTCAACTTCCAGCAGCTGCCGGATCAGACGGAGTTATGGGACTTCACGGCTGAGGAACTCGGGACTGAACCCGCAGAAGCCGCTGCCGAACCTGAAGCCGAGACCTTACTCCAGACCCTGATCCGTTTCCTGGATCAGGCAGCGCTCCATTCCGACGCCGACCTCGATGCGACTGCGGAAGACGAGAACTTCGGCAAGCTCATGACGATTCATTCGGCCAAAGGCCTGGAATTCGAGATTGTCTTCGTAGTCGGTATGGAAGAAGGGATTTTCCCGGGCTACCGCTCCATTGCGGACCCGAAAGCGCTGGAGGAGGAGCGACGTCTCGCTTATGTGGCGATCACCAGGGCCAGACGTAAGCTCTATGTGAGTGCTTCCAATTCCAGGCTGATCTTTGGCCGAACTGAGCGCTACATGCCTTCGCGTTTCCTCGGGGAACTCCCTGAAGAGCACGTGCTGATGCTCGGCACTTCGCCCGGATTTACGGGCAGCGGCCAGCGTGAACAGGACCTCGCAGCTGACCGGGTCAGTCCGCGGACGAAATTCGGTTTTGCTAATGCCAATTCGCCTGTCCAGGATTTTCGCACTAGCCTGAAGACCGGAGCGACCATCGAGGTGCCAAAAGCAGGCAACCTGAAAGCTTCTGATATCCGCAAAGGCGACCGCGTCCGGCATGCGAAGCACGGTACCGGTGTGGTGCTCGCGATAGAGCCGGTGGCAGGCGATGCGATCTTGCGTATTGCCTTTGACCGGGCAGGCGAGAAGAAGATGTTGGCCAATTCGGCGAATTTGGCCAAAGGAGGCTCCAATGCATAAAGAACAAGGTTTCTTTGCCATGACGGACCGCAGCCGCTACATTCAGCGCTGGAGTCTGATGCGGAACGCGCAGACCGAGAACATTGCCGAACACAGTTTCCAGACGGCGGTCATTGCGCACGGTCTGGCGTTGATTCGCCGGAGCCGTTACCCGGAAGCGCTGGCGCTGGATCCCCGGGATGTGCTGGCCAAAGCCCTGTATCACGACCTGTCCGAAGTGATTACGGGCGATCTGCCGACCCCGGTCAAGTACCACGATCCGGAGTTGAATCGTGCTTATAAGAAAATCGAGGAACTCGCTTCGGAGGACCTCCTGAGGATGCTCCCTGAAGATCTGAGATCTGCATTCAGGCCCCTGTTGACGGAGCCGGATGAAACGGATCCTTACACGGAGGAAGTGGAGCGTCTGGTGAAGGCCGCTGATAAATTGTCGGCCTATGTGAAGTGCCAAAGCGAGCTGTCTCAGGGGAACCTGGAGTTCCAGGCAGCCGCAGATTCTACTTTACGAAAACTCGAGGAGATGAAAATGCCCGAGGTTGACGTCTTCCTGGCGGAATTCGCACCGGCGTTCAGCCTCTCGCTCGATGAGCTCAGGAATGGCCGGCGAGGAGTGAAGGATTGACGAGCGAGCGGACTCGATCTGTCATAGTGAAGTATCTGCTGCTGGGTCTGCTCCTGCTCAGCCTTGTCTTCCTGATTTTCAGCCAAATCCGCCGGAGTCGTCCGGTGGCTGTCGTCGTCAGTGATACTTTTCAGCTGCGTGCCAAACCCTCGCGGGACAGTGAAGCGGTCGGTCAGACCGCGATCGGGGAGGTCTATCCGATCCTCCGGCGGGTCAGGGGCGGGGACACCAGTTACGGCAACCGCTGGTATCTGGTCCGAAGGCCAGACGACTCGACGGCTTACCTCGTTGCGGCGGGTGGCCGCACTCAGCAGACGATCAATACGGATGAGCTGCGGCGGATCGAGGCCTATCGGATGGCGCTGCCGCCTATACAATTCAACAGTAGAGACGATTTCACTGAAACGCTGAGTCTCTTCCCTGAGAGTTATCGGGAGAAGCTTACGGTACTACATGTCCTCTATCCCCAGTGGATTTTTGAACCGCTGCCCGTCACCGACACCTGGGAGACAGTGCTGGAAGCTCAGACCGAGCCTGAACATAAGAACCTGGTTCAGTATGAAGAATCGGCCTTCTTCGAGGGCTATCGCTGGATGGTGAAGAATTCCACCGTCTATGACGGCTCCAATTGGTACCCGGCGACAGAAGAGGCGATCGCCTGGCATCTGGATCCCAGAAACTTCCTGAATCCGCGCGATATCTTCCAGTTCATGTCACTCAGAGCTTCGAGCTCCGGTTCCAGTGAACTGGGGGTGAGGGGGATCTTCGCCGGCAATAGCGCCTTGGAAGCACTGGTTCCGGAGGTCATGGCGGCAGCCGAAGCTGCGGATATTTTGCCGGAGGCTTTGGCTGGACGTATGAAACTTGAGATCAGCAGTGGCGATTCGATTAGCCTGCTGGCCCGGGGCCTTTATGATCCGGACACACCGCCCTTGATCAGCGGTTCTGCCAGTCCCTCTTTACTTTCACCGGCCGAACAACTTAGCCAGCTTGAGACCGTCCGGGCACAGCGAACACTGACTGAAACCGAAACGAAGATTCTGAGTGAACTCAAGGCCGGCCGTTCAGGCTATCTTGCACCCACCGATCGCTACTACAATGTCTATAATATCGGTGCCTATCCGGATCCCACCCAGATCGCGGGTGCTCAGATGAACGGGGCAAGGTTTGCAGCCGGCAGGCTGACGACTGACCCGGACCTCCGGGAGCGCTTACATTTACCGTGGACGAGTCAGGAGAGCGCTGTACTCGGGGGCGCGAAGTTCATTGCTTTAGAGTATATTGACAGAGGCCAGGATACACCTTATCTACAGAAGTTCGACTTGCTGAGCGGGACGTATAATCACCAATATATGCAGGCGCTCTTCGCGGCGCTCCACGAGGGGCGAAATTACCATAAGGTCTGGCTCGAAAGCGGACGCATAGACGACGCTATACATTTCCGCATCCCTGTCTATCGGGATTTGCCGGAAGAAACTAAGGAGGGGAACAGATGACATCGGAGACCAATAGTACGGTCATAGAGCCATCGCATGAGGCGACGCTGGACGGCACGGGGATGTACCCGCTCCGGCGAAAGATTGCTTTCAAAACCTACCTCATCACCCTCTTAATCCCGGCGGCCGTAATTCATCTGCTTGTCTTTTTTGCGCTCCAGGCCTTCCTGAAGCGTTTTGCGCTCAGTGATCTGGCCTTGAGTTTGGCCAGTGGGCTGCCGGCGCTCTTTCTGTCGTCGCTCTACCTCTTTATCGCCCGCAAAGCGGATTGGCGTGAGCAGGGGCTGAAATTCTTTACCCGCTATGAGCGAGGGCGCAGGTTTGTGATAGGGACAGTGATCTCCTGGACAGGTGCCATCGGTTTCCTCTATTTCGTTTTTCTTCGCTGGGGAATCCTGACGTTGGCCCAGACACATGCCGTGCTAGCCCTAGGGCTGATCGTAGGCAACCTGATTCTCATCCGCCTCGATTACGAACTGTCCAGCTATATCATGTTCGGTGTGCTGACTTGGATCGTCAGTGTGCTGAGTTTCAGCATCGCGGACCGCCTAGTGCTGGCGAGTCCCCTGGGCGCTTATGCCTGGTCCTGGAATGTATCGCAAACGATCTCCTTCATCCTGGCCGTGCTGTTCGCTTTTGTGACCAACCGCCTCTTTGTTTTTTCATCACGAAGCGGCTTTTGGCGGGACATGCTGGGCTTCTTCTCCGGCCGAATTCTCGCCACCCTGGTCTTCGAATACGGCACCTTATTTGTTATGATTAATCTCCTGAAACAGAACCGGGAGCTGGCGAAGTTCATCGGCTCATTTCTGGTCACGATTGCCAATTATTTCATCTCCAAATACTTCGTTTTCCGAACGAGCAAGGCAGGTAACCCTCCACAATGAATTATTCAGAAGCTATGACTTACCTGGAGGGCACCGATCGATTCGGCTCCCGTCTGGGTCTGGAACGTATGGGCCGATTGCTGGAACTCCTGGGATCGCCGGAGCGGAAGATGCCTGTCATCCATGTCGCAGGCACCAATGGCAAAGGTTCCGTTTGTGCCTATAGCGCCTATATTCTGGCCTCGGCGGGCTACCGCGTGGGCTTTTTCTGCTCACCTTACGTTTATGATTTCGGCGAGCGTATCCGTATCCTCGACGGCCGTGATCCGGCCCGTACCTGGGCGGAAGATCCCTTGGACGGCCAAATCAGCCGGCAAGCCGTCGCCCAAACACTCACGAGAATCCGCGCAGTCGTTGAAGCCCATGGTCTGATCGGCGACTCGCACCCCACCCATTTTGAAATGCTGACCTTGATGGCTTTCCTCCACTTCAGCGCTGAGCAGTGCGATGTGATCGTCCTGGAGACAGGGCTGGGCGGCAGGCTCGACTCCACCAATATTATCCCGTCCCCGGATGTCGCCGTGATTACAGCCATCGGCTTCGATCACGAGGCGAGGCTCGGTACTACTTTGGTTGAAATCGCCGGAGAGAAGGCCGGCATACTTAAAGCCGGGACAAAAACGCTCTGCCTCTACGACCAGGCACTTGCGATTCGGGATCCGGGAGAGGCTCAGGCGGTACGAGACGTTTTTCTGAACCGTGCCCGGGAACTCGGTATCGCTGTTAATGAACTCCGGCATCAGGCGATAGAAGTTCTGTCGCGTGACCTGAGCGGCCAGCGCTTCCGTTTTCAGGATGCGACTTATTTCACGGAGCTCCTGCCCAGTTTCGAACCGGATAATGCCGCTCTGGCCATTCTGGCCGTGAAAGCATTTCTGCCGTCGATCGATCAGGCGGCGATTACCGAAGGCATCAGAGACTGCTACTGGCCTGCCCGTTTGGAGCTCTTGCAAATGGACCCCGTCACCCTGATCGATGGCGGACACAATCCGCAAGGGGCCAGAGCACTGAGGGCCAGTCTGGATCAACTCTTTGAGGAGAAGACCCCCGAAGTCCATGTTTGTTCTATAATGAAAGACAAACAGATCCCGGACATGTTCCGGGCTGTACTAAGCGGCGGTCGTGTCAAAACTCTGATTTGCACGATGCCCTCCGGAATCCACCGTGCCGAGCCGGCAACGCTTTTGGCTGAAGAAGCAAGAGCCGTCGCTTCAGAGCTCGGTGTAGAAACAGACATTCGGGTACTGGAGGATGTCACGGAAGCCACCCGCTTCGCCCTTCAGGAAGCGAAGGCGACAGGCGCAGTCCTCATCGGTTGGGGGACGTTTTATCAGGCAGGGGCATTCCGGGACGCTGTGAAGAAAGGCAATACTTAATATGAGATATATAAGCACCAGGGGCTACGAAGAGAGTTTCAGTGCCGCCGAAGCCATACTCATGGGCATCGCCCCCGACGGAGGGCTCTTCGTCCCGGAAACGATTCCTGTTTTGGATCAACGGAGCTGGGAAAGTCTGGTTCATCTGGACTATCAGGCGAGAGCTCAGGCTATCCTGGAATACTATACGGAGTTCCCCTCTGCTGACCTGTCCGAGGCCTTGGCTTTGGCCTATAGTGAGGCCAAATTCGACCCTTCACCGGCACCCCTGGTTCAGCTGAACAAATACGTCGATGATCGCTGGATGCTGGAGCTCTGGCACGGCCCGACGGCCGCCTTCAAGGATCTGGCGCTCCAGTTGCTGCCCCATCTCATGCGCCTGGCGATCCGGGAGACAGGGAGTGATCAGCAATACTGTATTCTGACCGCCACCTCCGGCGATACCGGCAAGGCAGCGCTCGAAGGCTTCAAAGATGTGCCGGGAACATCCGTCATTGTCTTCTATCCGACGTCCGGCGTCAGCCAGATGCAGCGCCTCCAGATGCAGACGCAGCGGGGCGAAAATGTCCATGTCTTCGCAGTCCGAGGCAGTTTCGATGACGCCCAGACGGAAGTCAAGAAGCTGTTTGCCGATGAGACACTCAATCAGCAGCTGGCGGCAAGAGACATCCGTTTCAGCTCTGCCAATTCCATTAATTGGGGAAGGCTGCTGCCCCAGGTCGTCTACTACTGCTCGGTGTATCTGGATCTTTTGGCCCAGGAAAAGCTGGAAGCGGGGGAGACATTCGATGTGGTCGTCCCGAGCGGGAATTTCGGCAACATCCTGGCGGCCTGGTACGCCAAGCAGATGGGGGCCCCGATCGGGATGCTCTACTGCGCATCTAATCGCAATCGGGTGTTGGCGGATTTCCTCCGCGAAGGCCAGTACAATCGCAAACGCGATTTCTACAAGACGAATACGCCCTCCATGGATATCCTGGTGTCCAGCAACCTGGAACGCCTGCTCTTCGAACTCACCGGCCATAATGCCGGCCAAATCCGAGAATGGATGACCGACCTGACAGAGAAAGGACAGTACACCATCGACAAGGCAACGTTGTCGGCCATCCAGAAACAGTTCCGGGGCGGCTACGCCGATGAACGGATCGTCATCCGAACCATCAGGGATGTCTACCACGACTGTGACCATGTAGTCGATACCCATACGGCAGTCGGTTTCGCCGTTCACCAGAAAGCCTCGGGTAAAGCGAGGAGTAAATCCTCGGCAAAAACCGTCTATGTCGCAACCGCGAGTCCCTTCAAATTCCCGGAGGCGGTCATGGAAGGCCTCTATGGCCGCAACTATAACCGAGACTTATCGGATCAGGAACTCCTGGAGGAGATCGCGGACGAATCCGGCCTTGAGATTCCAGCGGGTTTGGCTGAGGTTTTCGAATTGCCTATCTTACATGACAAGACCATCAAGCCCGAGGAGATGCGCCACGCGGTGCTTTCCGCATTAAATATTGAAGACGAGGAGACCGGAGAAGAAAGGGCAGAAGAAGCGTAAATAGGGTTAAAAGATTCTTCATATCTTGATTGTATTCTACTCATATTTACATGCTTTAATAGAAGAGACATGAAAGACAAGTGCAGCTGAAGATCATGTCATATCTAAACCCCCTTTTCATTCTTTTCTAGAAAGCCCGGACACTCCCCCCGTTCCGGGCTTTCACCTTTCAAAGGAAGATTATGAAAATTGAAAACTTTGTCCGACACAAAGCCACGCATGGCTATCTGGCCGCCAAGTACCCGGCGGTTCTGCTCTATGGCCTCTTAGCCATACTTCTATTCGTACCCTATCTGCGCTACCTCGCCTGGCTCCTGGCTATGGTCATTTTCTTCAGAGAAAAGGATTCCCGTTTTCTAAGACTCCATGCCGCACAGGCTGGACTCCTGACCCTCATCTTTTCGTTGCTGTCTCTCAGTTTGGCTTTTGCCGGCGATATCATTCAACTTTTGGCCGTACGAAGCAGAGATAACGACGCCATGATCCAAGCGTCCTTTGTGACCTCGGCGCTGGCCGGTGTCGTACAAGGACTTGCCTTCGCCATCCTACTGATCTTCATAATAGAAGCGCTGCTGGCTTACACCTACCGCATCCTCTATCTACCGCTGGTGGGCAAAGGTGCGAAGAAACTTTGTGATCGGACGGATCCGGGACCTTTGCGCTGAATTGAAGCCGGATTTGACGACAGAAAAAATGCCGTGAACTCTCACGGCAATTAATGGTGTACCCAAGAGGATTCGAACCTCCGGCCTACCGCTTAGGAGGCGGTCGCTCTATCCGGCTGAGCTATGGGTACATGAATAACGTCTGTTATTGTATCCATTTGCCGTCGAGTTGTCGAGGATTTGAGTTAAGCAGCAAGTTATGATGTATGCGGCGAAACTTGTGGTCTCGATTGCAGGTTATGCATAATTTACTCCGTGGTCTCGATTTCAGGTTATGCGCGCTTCCGTGGGGACACACACTTCTTGAAGTTTTGGCCAATTATATAAGATGCGTTATTGTTTGGTCGCGGTTTCAGGTAATGCGCGCATACATTCTCACAATACTCGAGATTTTGGCCAAGGTAATTAGTTGTATATTGCTCTGAGGTATGAGAGGACGCAATACTCGAAAATTCGACCAAAGTAATTAGTTATGAATAATGAATTATTTTGTGGTCTCGAATACAGCTTATGCACAGGTCCAGCAAGAAACTCACCAAACTCGAGAACTTGTCCAAAGTAATTAGTTACGTAATACGCTTGGGATTATAACCGCTAGAGGTCAAGGCTCGGCAGCTCATCTGTACTATAATAGTGATCACATTATTTTTGCTTAGAGGAGCTCAGTATGAAACGCATTCTGGTCTATGGGGATTCCAATACTTGGGGGTTTATTCCCCTGAAAGCGACGCGCTATCCGGAGGACATTCGCTGGACCGGACGATTACAGATGGCTTTGGGCGAGGACTTCCGAATCATTGAGGAAGGCCTCAACGGTCGCACGACCAATCTCGATGATCCTGACATGCCGGATCGTAACGGCTTACCCTATCTGGCGCCATGCCTACTTACGCACCAGCCGCTCGACCTCCTGATTATTGCGCTCGGGACGAATGACCTGAAGGAGAAGTTCGGGCGGGAAGCGGCAGATATTGCTGATGGTGTTCGCTCACTCTTGCGCGTAGTGGAAACCACGACCTATGCCAGAGAGCCGAGGCAGGTTCAGGTGTTGATCATCGCTCCTGCCTTACTGGGCCAGGGCATCGCTGAATCTGAAAACTCTCCGGATTTCACGGCGCATAGTGACAGAGTCTGCCGGGAACTCGGCCAAGCATTGCGCGAGTTGGCAAACGAAGGTGGGCATGAGTTCATAGACCTTGCTGAATTGGGCGAGATCACAGGGCCGGACCTGGTCCACTTCACAGAGGAGGGACATCGCCGAATTGCCGATCTGATTCTCAACAGTTTAAGTTCAATGAGGGTCCAGGATGCGTAAGTCCCCACAGAGCGTTATCCTGCTTGTCCTCATGCTTAGTCTTCTGGTGTTCAAGCCTCAGACTCTGGCAGCGGAGCCGCCGGTGCTCAGCGAGTCGAGCTCGATTCTTCTGCAAGATGCTTCCAGCTACCACGTGCTCCCGGCTGTGGATGGCTTCACGATCAATCAGCTGAATCCGAATTCGCTTTATACGCTAATCCGCCAGGTCTCGGACTACGGCACCGTCGACTATATCAGGAGTCAGGCGGAGGCGGAGATTCACGCCGCCGCATTGAATCAGTTGATGACCTACTATGTTTGTGAGCGCTATTTCACCGAACAGAATGTGAACCGTTCGACCCTGCTGACCATTACCTCAGAGGATCTGGTCAAGGCCGAGACGAATCAGGCGATCCTGAGCGGCTTCAAGCCGGGTGATCAGGTGTCGATCCATGATCTCTACCACGCCATGTTGCTGACCTCCGGGGCGGAGGCGGTCTACGCTTTGGTCCGTGCGGCTGCCGGTTCAGAGCAGGCCTTTGTCCTGATGATGAACGTCGTTGCCTCAGAACTCGGAATGACCCAAACCCGTTTTACGAACCCGGTAGGCTTCAGTGAAAGCGGGTCACATACGACCTTGGATGATCTGAGCCTACTGGCTGCTGAGCTGGTCAAGGATCGAGGTTTCCGGGAGATTGCCGGCACCATGCGCCACACGACCGCTGCGCTCGAATCCGCGCCGGACGGCATTACTTTCCGGCATATTATGGAGACCTACGGGGCTGATCGGCAGATCGACACCTCCGCGATCCAGGGAGGCAAGACCGGCTCAACTGCGGAATCCGGCTATTGCTTCTTCAGTTTCAGAATGGAAGGGGACACCGCTTACCTGATTCTGACGGCCAAAGCCCGGGAAGCCGGCCTCGAACTCGTCGATCACGTGAACTTCTACCGAAACATGTCCAACATACCTTACTCATATCCCTTACTCGCAGCCGGGGCAGAGCTGGCACAGTTGCCTTTGGCCAAAGCCGGGATCATCCAAACTGACCTGGCGAAACAGCGGATCCTCGCCCCGGAGGCCTATAGCACGATGCAACCGCTCTTGACAGATCTAAACCGTTTCCGGATGCGCCTGCTTTTGCCGGAACAGCTCGATCTCCCACTCGAGCCGAATCAGGAGGTCGGTGACCTACTCATCGTCGATCAGGCGGAAGGGGATTCTGCTGAGCTCTATTCTGCGAAACTGGCATTGCCGGAAACTCTGACCCAGGAAACTGTCGTGACGACTACCCAAGCGACAGAGCCGGCCACCACTACAGCTGAGATGCCTCAAACGAGAACGGAACCGCTCCCCTGGGGGATGATTGCGCTCGTCTTCGGTAGCGGCGTACTCCTGATCCTCCTGGCCTTCTGGATTCGCGGACGGCAACAGGCGAAACGCCGTGAGAGGCTGAGACGCTTACGGCAATTACAGAACTCCTACAGTTTTCGTTCCGTTCAGTCGGACGACGTCGCGAAACTCCTCGAGGAGGCCCGCCGCAAACGGCGCAAATAAAAGAGGCGGTACCGGACCGCCTCAGCTCTATACAAATTTCTGAACTAATTTGACCAAGGTCTCACAGGCTTTACCCATGGTATCTACCGACAAATATTCGAAGCGGCCGTGGTAATTCTCGCCGCCGGTGAAGAGATTCGGACAAGGCAAGCCCATATAGGAGAGGCGAGCCCCGTCAGTACCACCCCGGATCGGGAGGTCTTTCGGCTCGATTCCGACTTCGCGCATGGCTTCCTTCGCATAATCGATGAGGAAGAGATATGGGCGGATCTGCTCTTTCATATTGTAATACTGGTCCCTCAGCTCAACACTGAAGGGGCTTCCGGGATGCGCTTCATTGAGCTTATCGGTCACGGCTTGCATATAGGCCTTACGTTCCGTGAACTTCTCCATATCATGATCGCGGATGATGTAATCCATGAGCACTTCTTCGACATCGCCCCGGATCTCATTCAAGTGGTAGAAACCTTCGTAGCCTTCCGTCTCTTGCGGGGTTTCAGCTTCCGGGAATTCGGCCATGAATTGACCGGCCAAAAGAATCGCATTGATCATTTTATGCTTGGCGGCGCCGGGATGTACGTTTCTGCCTTTCACCCGGACTTTGGCCGAGGCGGCATTAAAGTTCTCCCACTCAATCTCACCCAGACGACTGCCGTCCAGCGTATAGGCCACATCGGCTCCGAAGCCTTTCACATCGAAATGGTCGGCACCGCGCCCCACTTCCTCATCCGGCGTGAAGCCGATTTTGATTTCACCATGCGGGATCTCGGGGTGCTTCACCAGATAGCTGACCACGGCCATAATCTCTGCAACGCCGGCCTTGTCATCTGCGCCCAGCAGCGTATGGCCGTCCGTAACGATGAGGTCGCGGCCGATCTCCGCCTCCAGCTGAGGGAAAACCTCCGGCGACATGACGATCGGCTCTTCTTGTCCTTGCCGGTCTTCATTCAGGATGATGTCGCCGCCTGTGTAGGTGATACGGCGCGGGACGACGTCTTTGGCCGAGAAATCCGGCGAGGTATCCATATGAGCAATGAGGCCCAGGGTATATCTGGCCTCAGCTGTAGCGGGGAGGGTGGCGTAGACATAGGCCTTCTCGTCGACACGAGCCTCCAGGCCGAGTGCCAGAAGATCGCTGACGATCCTCTCGGCCAAAGGAAAGACATTGGCATCAGATGGGGTAGAGTCGGAATTCGGGTTGGAGGTCGTTTCATAACGGACATAGTCCAGAAAATAGCTCAGGGCTGTATTCAAAAGTTCTTCTTGCATAGGTTGATCCTTTCACTGTGGCGATGTATTGGGTTTATGATAGCGCAGGGAGTAGGGGGTGTAAATCGTCCTCGCAGCGGAAGTAGGTATCTTCGTTTGTGT
>CAZJTS010000004.1:6570-9359 GCA_964548975.1 uncultured Fastidiosipila sp. | reverse complement strand
TTATAAGTTTGCTCTCAAATTTCTCTTGGGAGATTGAGTCATTTTTTCGATTCTTGATAAGTGCCGAATTTCGGGAAGAAATGCTTTCGCGGGGTTTTCAAGGTAACGCCTTTGATTTTTTTTACGATAGTATTTTTAATTCTCGTAGGCATTACGATGAACTGATCATTTTCGGCTCTAATATTTTTCAGATTTTACTTCCCTTCGTGAGTGCCTTGATTACCCTGATGTTTTTTAATCGCTGGACATCGATTCACGTCTTCGAAATTGTTCGCGCTAAAAGCAAAAGGCACTTTATTTTCGGACAGGCGTTCTACTTCGCTTTTGTGTTTTCCTTAGCTGTTTTTGTCGGTCATTTGCTATATATCTTATTTTCCTACTTCCTTGCCGGAGGAGAGTTCGAACCAAGCGTTACCAGGCCATTATTTGCGGATTGGTTTGGGAAGAATTTTTTAGCCGAGAATCGATTGCTTTATTATGTTCTTGAAGGACTGGTACGTTTTTTCTTTATGCCCTTTATTTATTCTATATTCGGCATTGGGATCGCTGTCTTGGGTGTACAGCATAAAGTTGTGTCTGTTAGTCCGCTTCTCTATTTCTTTATTGTTTCGATCTTTGGGCTGGCCATTTTGCCCGTATCTAAACAGCTCTATCTATATATCAATCCCGCAGTACTCATGTCTCTCGGCGACTTCGCTGAGGTAAATACTACCCTGATTCTTTTAATAAATGCAATCCCCTTATTGATTGGGATTGTTCTACTGATCGGAAAGGTGCAAAAAGATGAAGTTTAAACGAATGATGTATATTGTTATGTTAAGTCTGCTTACGGTACTCCCGAATTTGATTCTCGCTATATTCATTCCGTTGAAGGATGTAACACGCCATCTCTTTTATACGACAATCTATGGTCTACTATTAATGATCATTTTCTCTTTCCTTTACATGTACGAATCAGCTGGATTGAAGGAGATGCAACGTACCCGTTATCGAACCCATGGTGCGTATCATCGATGTGTATTTTTACGCATTTTAAGAGAAAACCTGATCTATTGTGTGTCCTATGCTATTTTCTCCGCCTTATTCCTGTGGCTGAGAGGAGCAGAAGGATGGGCTAAAGAGTTGATTTATTATGTTATTGCGCAATACATCCTCATGAATCTTCTGTACTATGGCTACCACCTCGTTCAATCAGTAGCGAAAAAGAGTAATGCCAGCTTTTTCGTTGCTCTCATCTATAGTATTGCGATCTTCCTGGCATTCGTGAGTATTAATCCTGAAAGTTTCAATGTCTTTACAAATTATAGCAACGCTTTTGCTGATTATCGACATCCTGTTGAATCCTATTTTCTTAGCACATGGTCGATTCTACATTGGCTGAAAGCAGTATTAGCTTGGTTTATAGCGTTTACATTATATTATGTTCTCCGCAGGAGAATGAAACGTGATTAAACTGTATTTGGCGTTTTTATCGATCATATTGTTCAACTTTTTCAGTATGCGATCTATGTTTGCACCTCAGACGCATTTCATGGTGAATGTTGAGCATTTATTCATGTACCCTACGCTTTACAATACAGTTGGTCTGACATTCTGGCTTCCGAGAAATATCATTCCGCTGGTTTTAATCGCCATAATCATGTTCTACCAGACGCTCGTGGAGACCGCTAATCGGATGTCACTTTTCTCGATGCTGCTTCAGCGTGTAGGTATCAAGGGGTATTGCCAACGTCTTTTTCGCAGCACAATCTTGACTTTGGCCAAAGTCTTCGTCGTGTTTCATGCCAGTCTCTATACCTTCTTCTTAATTGCCTATGCGATTCAGCAGAAGAGCGTAGGCTGGGAAGATGTCATAACTCTGGAATTGAACCTCGTCGTCTTGTATGGCTTATTTCTCCTACTGCTTCTCGTAGGTAATCTCTTTAAGAAAAAATTCGATAAAGCCGCTTGGATCCTAATTATGCTTATTGTGTGTCTGATTGCCATAAGTATGGATCATATGTGGGGGATAACGACCATTACTTATTCGAAGAATTGGAGTGCGCTCATCCGCAATCTCCTGCTGTACGGCTTCGCATCGCTTGGCACTATTGTAGCGCTCTATCTACAACTGAAGAGCGGAAAGGAAAGAGTATGATTCAAATAGAAAACATCAGCAAGCGTTTCAAGAATAACCACATTTTTGAAGATCTCTCCGTGACTTTCACAGAAGGTAAAATTATCACCATCGCCGGGGATAATGCTTCGGGTAAGAGTGTGCTCTTGAAAATGATCTCCGGTTTGAGTAAACCGGACTCCGGGACAATCACGATTGATGGAGCAATACTTCATAAGGATATGGATTTCATTCCGGATTGCGGTATGTTCATTAATTCTCCTGATTTCATGAATCATTGGACCGGCCTGGCGAACTTGAAATATCTGGCAGAGGTCAGGAAAGTGGCTACAGATGAATCCATCTATGCCTGGGCAGAAAGACTCAGACTATCCAAGGAAGATCTCCATAAACGTTATTTCACATACTCTGAGGGTATGAAACAAAAATTGAGAATTATCCAGGCGTTAATGGATCTGCCTAGGTACATTATTCTCGACGAACCCTTCAACTCCCTGGATAAGAAGAGTGTCAAATTGTTGGAGGAGCTACTGCTCGCTTATAAGCAGGAGCATCCCGAAACAACTATTCTTTTTACGAGTCATATCAGCCGATCTATGAATATCGCTGACGAAATCTATGAAGTGGATGAGAACAACCTGGAATTAATCGATAAAGATCTACAGCAAGGGCC
>CAZJTS010000004.1:0-6560 GCA_964548975.1 uncultured Fastidiosipila sp. | reverse complement strand
CTAATCCCGACTTAATTTACCTCTTTCTAACATAGTGCCAAAAGGTTGCGTTGTGATATTGTGCAGGATGCCGGTATTTATCCAGAGGATGCAAGCGCACATTGACAAATTCCTGGAACGGGCTTATAGTGTAAGCAAGCTCCAGGGAATACCAGAAATGGAAAGTACCTCGAAAGCAATCCACCGTAGATGAGAATCACGGAGACGACTAATAACTACAACTGTCATATCACTGCACTCTTTTAATAAGAGACATTTAAGCAAACATAAAGAAGTGTAAAGAGCTTCCGGTAACTTACCCCGCAGGTTAGAAACAGCTAGTTTGAAGTTCGACCACAAACTCAGACAAAAGGGTGAAGACGATCGTATGAATCCATATTCAACCAATCAAACGGAAGAAAACCATTCAACGTAATAAATGCTAAACCCAAGCCCAAAAGGCAACTAGACATTATCTCTTAAACCAGAAATGATTCAAACGTCGAATTAAGCTAACAGTTCTGTGGAAGAATAAAAAAGAAGTCGTTGAGAAACGGAATGCAAAGTACAGGTAAAAGAAATCAAGGGTTCGCTGGAGCCCTTTTTTTTGTGCAAAATTAGTCATCCTCGGAGGGGATGAGTTGCACGATGTCCGGGAACTGGCGACCCTGACCGCGATAGTTCATGCCATACCCGCAAAGGGAGGGGTAATCCGTCTCAAAGCCGATGTAACTCAATGGCAAGGGCAACAATTGCTGATCCGGGTTGTGCAGGAGCGTGCAGATCTGCAGGCTGTTCGGGTTACGCGCTTTGAGCTGTTGAAGCAGAAAATGCATGGTAAAGCCAGAGCGAACGATGTCTGTGCAAAGGAGCACATCCCGACGGAATATGCTGACCGCAGAATCCTGACTCAAGTAGAGGAGGGGTGTCTCTTTCTCTTCCATCTGAAAGCGGCTGATGCTGAGGAAGTCGATGTCCGCCGATACGGTAATTTTGCGCAGGAGGTCTGCGCCGAAAATCGCAGCAGACCGTAGATAGACCAGAAGGGTCACACCGTTCGGATGGTCCCGGTCGATACGCTTGCCGAGCTCGGCTAAACGCCGGTCGATCTCCGCCGCGCTATAGCGAATCTGATCTTGATATTCCTGGGGGCCGGGTATTCGGGGCATAACTTAACTTCCTTATGTTTCTGGCTATTCGTCGTCCGCTGCTTCGTTGCTGCTTTCACCCGCCGTGCTCAGACTGCGCAGCAAGTGGTCATAATCGCGCCTGAACACAATTTCGATATTGGTTCCGGGATAGAGTTCGTTTAATAAACGAGCTTTTTTGTTCTTGATTCCGGCGTACTTCTGGGTCATGACTGTCAGCTCGAGATAGAGATCATATTCAGGCAGGTAGAAGTCCGGTGAAAAGGCTAAGGTGATATTACCTTCCTCATCCCATTCCAAGGGGAAGGTTTTCGGTTCATAGATCCAGCGGATTCGGTACATGTCCAGGACTTTGGCAAAAGAGATTTCTGACGCGTTCTTCATGCGGGTAGATTCTTCGGTGCGGCGCCTGACGCGCATCTCCTCTTCGGTGGAGTCGAAGAGGAATTCTCTGGCCATGTGATCGGTGTAAACACCGGCGGCCATATTGACCGCGGCATCGACCGAAACTTTGGCCGTATTCACCGTGAGGTGGTAGAGGAAGGGGTCCTGCTCAGTTTCACCGTAGAGGACTGTGGCGTAACGGCGACTCTTGTTGTCCGAACGCAGGAGTTTTTCTCTGACTTGCGCCGGGTTTTGGCCACGTTCAAGACGGAAGCGATTCTCTCTGACCGCGAAGGGGGCGGTGATATTGAAGTGGATGGCATGGGGGTGATTACGCAAGAGCAGGTGGGCGGAGAAGCCCAGCATCACGGCGTTCTGTTCGTCCGCATACTCGGCCAGCCGGCTTGCGAACAGATCTCTGAAGGTCAGCCCTTCGGAAGTGGAATGAAGGAAGTATTTGGGACTTTCGCTGAGCATACGGATGTCATATGGGGTGAGGATGTCGGCCAGGAAAAAGTCCATTGCCTGGTTTCGGTCGAAGAGGGGGATGCCCAGCTTGAGCGAGAGACGTCTGGCAATCTCTTCGCCAAAAGCGCCTCGCTGATGCGTAATGGTCAGAACGGGCATGGCTACCTCCTTGAAGCTAGATCTATATAGATTATACTTGATAATGCTGAGGCGGCGCGGATAACTGGTGGATGATGTGTTTCTAAGATTGTTCTCAAGACTCGTTGATGATTAAAAACTCAAATAATGATCCAGCTCCTTGAAATTGACGTATTCAACACCACTGAATTTCGGATAATTTTGCCCCGTATAGATTATTCTCGGATTCTTCGCGTGTTCTTCTGCGTCTACAAATGTTAGTAAGTGCCTCGCAAAAGACTTGTTCGGTGTCATGGAGGTTTTTATTTCAAATGGGTATAAAATATCTTCCTTTTTTACAATCAAATCCACCTCAACGCCTTTTTCTGTTCTCATGTAAAACATATTTGGATTTTGGTTTTCATTTAATCTTGATTTTAAGATCTCTGAAACAATTAAATTCTCAAAGAGATGTCCTCTCAAAGGATCTCTGTTTGCTTGATTTTCTGTCTCTATACCTAATAGATATGAGGCTAAACCAACTTCTGTGAAGTAAATTTTGGGTGATTTGATCTGTCGTTTCGCAATGTTAGAAAAATAAGGCTGTAATTTATACACAATATAAGATGC
Organism: uncultured Fastidiosipila sp.; assembly: GCA_964548975.1. Taxonomy (GTDB): domain Bacteria; phylum Bacillota; class Clostridia; order Saccharofermentanales; family Fastidiosipilaceae; genus JAAYZH01. The sequence continues at coordinate 3,834 of CAZJTS010000004.1, read as the reverse complement.
TTCGAGCACTGATAGCCATTCAGACAAGGTTGTAGATGAAACGCCCACCTCTCCTGACAAATAAGACAGGTTTACAACCTGTCCAACTCTACCGGCAAGCAAGGTTAAGAATCTTAGAAATTTATCTAAGCTCTTAATTTCCAACATTTCTCGTAAATCTTTTTCTACATAGGTATTCAGATAATCTCGATAATAAACGATAGGCTCTCTCGAACCTGCTCTATATAGCTCAGGCATAAAGCCCTGAATCAGTAATTTATCAGTAGACAACCCATCTAAAAGCCCTTCTTCTGCAAGTTCATTCATACTTAAGGGGAGTAAAGTTAATATGCTGGTTCTACCTGCTAATGATTGGGCAATGCCTTTTTGCAAACTAGGCTGGTGACTGCCCGTAAGAATAAAACGCCCGTTTTTCTCTCTATGTTCGTCAACCAGGACTTGTATAGCTGAAAGAAGATCCGGTACCCTTTGAACTTCGTCAATGATTAGAGGTTCTTTATAGGTATCAAAAAACCCTTTGTAATCTTCTGTTGCTAACATTCTGGTAGCAGGATCTTCTAAGTTGACATAATTGTATTCGGGAAAACACTCCTTTACCAGGGTTGTTTTTCCAGACTGCCTAGGGCCGATTATAGTGACCACTGGGACTTGCTTGGCAAGCTCTAAAAGTTTTCCGGCTATTTTTCTTTCTATCATTTGAATGCCCTCTCACATAATTGTATTTTATAGATATAGGGCGTATTTTTCAAGTTGCACTTGAAAATTACGCCCATGTCTCTGTCGACAGAGTTTTTTGAAGGCTCAAACGCCTAACTCTCATAATTATCACACCGAGGCCGGTTACACGGTCAAAGATTACACGAGCGCTCCGTGACTGGGGTATACTGGGGACAGGATAGGAGCCGGTGTGAACTCATATGAGTTAAGCTCAAAGCTCCATTTATTATCACGAGGGGTGTTTCATGCGCATCGGGCTGTTCACAGATACCTATTACCCGCAGATCAATGGTGTAGCGACGTCCGTTTATCTCTTGAAGAAGTATCTGGAGCAACAGGGGAATGAGGTCTTTGTCTGTACCACTTCGGATCCCACGCAGACGTCGAGAGAGTACAACGTCTACCGCACCATCAGTTTGCCCTTCGTCAGCGAACGCCGCCTCGGGCAGTTTTACAGTTATAAGTTGGCCCATCTGGCGGAAGCGCACCGGCCGGAGATCATTCACACACATACCGAATTTCCGCTCGGCCTATTCGGTAGGACCCTGGCCCATCACCTCTCGGTGCCGCATATCCACACCTACCACACGATCTACGAGGATTACACGCACTTTATCGTGAAGTTCGGTTCTCTCAAGACAGTGGCGCGCGCCGCGACACGCCTGATGAGTAAGAGTTTCTGTAATTCCGCCAATGAAGTTATTGTACCGACGGCCAAAGTCCAGGACCTCCTACACAGCTACGGCGTCGAACGCCCCATCCATGTTTTACCCACCGGTATCGAACTGATGCGTTTCAGTCCGGATAAGTACTCGAAGCGGGAAGTCTCTCTGGCCAAAGCCGAGATCGGCCTGACTGAAGACCACTTCGTGCTGCTCAATATCGGCCGGGTTTCTGAAGAGAAGAATCTTGCGGAGGTCATTATTTTTGCCAGTGCGCTCTTAAAAGCTAACCGCAACTGGCGCCTCGTCCTGATCGGCAACGGGCCGGATCTCGAAGAATATCAGCTTTTGAGTCAGAGACTCGGAGTCAGTGAGCAGGTGATCTTTGCCGGCGCCCGACCCTGGGACCGGATCGGCCTCTATTACCAGGTCGGCGATGTCTTCGTCAGTGCGTCTCAGAGTGAGACGCAGGGGCTGACCTACATCGAAGCCATGGCGGCAGGCCTACCGGTTATTGCGCGCAAGGATCCCTGCCTGAATCTCGTGATCGACGAAGGCAAGAACGGCTACATGTATGAAACAGAGAGCGCCTTCCGCAGTCAGCTGACGAAGCTCGCAGAGGCGCCGGAGCACAGGGCCAGACTCAGTAAAGGCGCCTTGGAGCACTCAAGTGAATTCAGTGCACAGGCGTTTGCGGGTAGGATGGTCAGCCTGTACCGGGATGTACAGGCCAGATTCACCACCAATATCGAAGAATCAGAAGAGCTCTATTACGACATCAAGCACTAGAGCTAAATTTCTTCCAGTTCGTCCTTCCAGAAAGAAGCATCCATATCGGAAGGCATCTGCCAAGCGCCTCGAGGCGACAGGCTTATGGTCCCGATCTGCGGTCCATCCGGCTGACAGGAGCGTTTGAACTGCTGGCTGAAGAAACGCCGACCGAAGTTCAGCAGCCAATGTTTCAGCGCTTCTTCAGTGAAGCTGCTTTCCTGATCCGCTTCGCCGGACTCCGGGAGGAACGCCGCCTGAGAGAGCCAGAGGAGTTTCAGGGGGCCCGCCCCGCGCCCGACCAGGTGATATAGGAAGAAATCATTCAGGATGTAGGGGCCGGTAGATGCCTCCGTTTTCTGCTCAATCCGGCCTTGGGCATCGGTCGGGAGGAGTTCCGGGCTCACCGGTGTGTGAAGGATGGAGCGCAGGACTTTGGCCAGATCCGGCTGATCCATAGCTGCCGCCCGCGCGGCTTCCTGCCCGATCATCTCGCGGATCAAAGTCTTCGGAATACCGCCGTTAACCCCGTACATACTCATATGGTCGCCGTTATACGTGCTCCAGCCGAGGGCGAGCTCACTCAAGTCGCCGGTGCCGACCACCAGGCCCTTCTCCATATTGGCCAGATCCATCAGAATCTGCGTGCGCTCGCGCGCCTGGGCGTTCTCATAGGTCACGTCCGGATTTTCCTGATCATGGCCGATATCCGCAAGATGCTGATCGAGATCTCCCGGACGGGGAGAGCCAGCGCATCCAAAAGCGCATAGGCATTGTCATAAGTGTGTTTACTGGTGCCGTAACCGGGCATGGTCACAGGTAGGATCGCCGTCTGGCCGGCAGGGAGAAGCTCAACGGCTCGCTTGCAGACCAACAGCGCGAGGGTGCTGTCCAGACCGCCAGATACGCCGATCACGAGATTTTTGCTGCCCGTCTGCCTGACTCGTCTGGCCAAAGCCGCCGCCTGCATCATCAGAATTTCCTCCGTACGAACAGCGAGCGCCCCCGGCTCTGCCGGTACGAAGGGGAAGGCTGCGACTGCTCTGAGCTTAGAATCGGGAAGATCAGAATTGATATATTCATAGGCCGTGGTTTCTGTGAGGACTTCGGGGGCTGCAAAACGTTCATGTTTCAGCGTACGGCGGTGCCGCAGGAAGCCGATATCCACGTAGGAGTGGGTGATCAGGGATTCGTGGCGATAGTCGGTTCTTACGTGCTCGATCAGCTCGCCGGCTTCGGCGATGGTGAGTTCGCCATCATAGACCTGATCGGTAGAAGATTCTCCCGTGCCCGCATTGGCCAAAAGATAGGCTGTCATGAGGCGATCGGAATGCTCAACAATGGTCCGGAGCAAACGCTCCTCACGCCCGGCCAAACGCGGCAGGGCAGAGAGATTACAGATGATTTCCGCACCGCTATTAGCGAGTTGAGCCGAGGGCGGGAGCACGGCCGTAAGGTCACGCCCGATCTCAATCCCTAAGCGTAATTGGTCATCGCCCCATTGAAAGGAAAAGAGCTGCTGGCCGAGCTCAATCGTCTGACCGCAGTAATCCAGAGGGATGGAATCACTGAACGTCAGGGTAGCGAATTGGCGCTCCGCCTCGTAGGTTTGGGGGACCGCGCCGAGCAGAGAGCCGTTCAGACTGACCCACGCTGCGTTAAAGAGTCGATTGCCGGCGCGCACCGC
>CAZJTS010000003.1:18311-28287 GCA_964548975.1 uncultured Fastidiosipila sp. | reverse complement strand
CATTGGCGAGGTGCTTGCGGTAAAGGCGTTGCTGCTCGATCGTCATCGCGCAGGGGATGTCCGTGATAATTTTGTCCGGCAGATCCTCCAGAACCTCCTGCTTCAGGCGGCGCATAATGAAAGGCGACACAAGCTGGTGAAGGCTCTGTTGCATGCGCCCGGCCTCGTAGAAGTCCTCTTCCCCGCTGAACGGACTCATGACCCGGTCCTCCTGCGTATTCAGGGTAATCGTCCGCGAACTCAGCTGATTGAAGCGGTCCTGGAAGATGCTGTACGTGAAGAGGTAGCCCGGCATGATGAAATCAAAAATCGACCACAGCTCACCGATGTGATTCTCGAGCGGGGTGCCGGTCAGCGCGAAGCGTCGGCGGCTGCGGAAAGTCTTGACCGCGCGCGAGGTTTTCGTGAGCGGATTCTTGATGTTCTGAGCTTCGTCCAGGACGATGCAGTTGAAGCGGAATTCTCGGAGCTCCTTGCGATCCTGCCTGGCCAAACCATAGGACACGATGATCAAGCCGGAGAAATCGGCCAGCTCGCTGTACTGTTGATTGCGCACGCTTTTTACGCCCTCGATGACCCTGCAGGGCAGTTCGGGAACGAAGCGGTTGGTTTCCTGTTGCCAGTTGTAGAGGAGCGAAGTCGGAGCGACCACGAGCATCGGGCCCGGTTCTTCCAGGTACTTGGCGTAGAGGAAGACCAACATCTGAAGGGTTTTGCCGAGGCCCATTTCGTCGGCCAAAATCCCGCCCAGATCATAGCGATCCAGGAAGCTGAGCCACTGGTAACCCTGGACCTGGTAGGGACGTAAAGTCGCATTGACATCGGGTGGCAGATCGGGCGCGGCAGCCGCGGGATCCGCCATATCGCGGACCAGGCGATCCCAGGCCTGCTTGACCCGCTCATCAATCTCCCTGATCCGGATTTGTTCCGCTTCGAGGAGACTGTGGAGGGCGAGGCTGCGGTATTTCGGAATGAAAAAGCGGTCTTCGCGCCATTGCGCACCCCAACTGCTCAGTGTTCGGACGAGTGTCCGCATTTCCTCGCCGCCGGCGGGGAGCTTGCGGGCCAGATCCAGGTCGACGAAGGACCCGTCCTCTAGGCGCAAATAGGGCTGGCCGAGCTGGAGCGCGCGGACTGTGCGGGCCGCATCGCCGTCGCTGAAACCGTCCATATGGATCAGGATGCCGACATTGCCGTCGTCATCGGCTTCGAGCTCCACTTCAGCGCGGCTCAGTTGGCGGACCGTGATGTCCCGGAAAGAGGGCGAGACGAAGACTTTGGCCACCTGGCGAAGCTCATAGAGGGTCTCGTTGACGAAGTCGAAGCTCTCCTTCACGCCACGCACATAAAACTGATTGGCCAGATAGCGCCCCTGAGGTCCCTCGGCGAACATGCCGAGCTGGTCGGGCTTGAGCTCGACCTGTTCGAGACCCCAGTCTTTGATGAGATTCTCGAAGGCCAGCTCGGCCTTGCCGTCACGCACGATAAGGACATTGGCGATCTCGCCGGCCGCCGTGCGGGGCTTCGCACCGTGAATCAGGGGCCGGAAATTGTAGTCCCCGTAGACGAAGAAGGGCGAGAGCCAGATCGTATCGCCGATACTGTCGACGAAGACCTTCACCTCGAGCTCCAGTAAGATGAGCCGCTCGGCCAAAACCCGGGTCAGAGACAGACGCTTCTCCTCACGCAGGAGCTCATGGGCGCTGCCCAGAAAATACGACGCCTCCGCCGCGTTCAGGACCAGTGTATTGTTCGGCACTTCGGCCAAGCTCAAAAGGATCTGCCACAGCAGGCGGTCGGCCTCCGAGTCGCAGAAATAAATGACGGAATCGAAGAGACAGATGCCGGAGCGGTGGAGAAGAATCAGACCCTGCTCCTCAATAACTGAGCTATGGAGGTCCGCCAGCGTGGCCAAAGGCAGGGGCCGGTCGTCGAAACTCAGCGCGATCTGACACGCCGTGTCGGCGGCGTCTTCCCCGCTCTCCTCCAGGTTGACCTGGAGACCGCTGGGTAATTTATGCTTGATGACCAGCGGGAACTCTTCCTTCTCCCAACGAATCAGGACGGGCAGTTCATCGCCGACATGGACACAGAGATTCAGCAAATTCTGCAGTTGCGACTGGGTCAGACTCACCGTTTTGCCGTCGGTCAGGTCAGCCCGGCTGAGCCGTTTTCGCATCAGTGCTTCTCTATAGGTTTCCTGCAGCCAATCGAGAAAGAGCTGCTGGCTGCGGCAGAGGCGCTGCGGCATCGTCCAGGTGAAATAATTGCCGAAGGTCATGCTCTCTCGCCGGCGAATGCCGTCCAGGAAAGCCCCCAGCTGATTCACAATATAAAGATGGTCCTTCGTCCCCACACGCAGCGACAGTTGCGTGCTCTGGGGGGAACCGGGAATAAACTCCAGGGTCACCTCGAAATTGATCCGATCGCCCTGGCGCTCTGTCATCTCCTGCGTGCGTTGGAGGTTCTGCTCTCTTTCCTCCCAGTTGAAAAGATTCTGCAGGAACTGCTCACCGGCCGGTAGCCGCGGCTCCGGTTCCGGGAGCTCCTGCTCGGGGGCGCCGTTATAGAGCGAGCCGTTTTCTTCCGCTTTGCGCGGATAAATACGAATATAATCGTCCGTCGCAGGCTCCTGCGCCACGGTACGGTCGATGAAGAGGCCGGGATCATCGGGCTGAGTTGTTTCACTCTGCGCCGTCACGGTCATTTCAGATTTCGGGGGGCGGCCGCGACGACGCTTGGGTTTCTCCGCCGGCCCGGAGATATGCATCAATTCCTCGAAAGACAGGACGGGCCGCCTCAGCTTCGGCACACCGCGGAGCGGATGGTCATCCCCCAGGAGCTCCGGGGTCAGGCCGTCCTCCGGGAGCTCCACCCCCTCGACCGACAGCAGGAGCGCCACCACATGCTTACAGCCCCCGCGGAACTGGCCAAAAGACTGGCAGGCACAAGACGCACCATGCGGGGAACCGTTGCTTTTCAGCGCCACGAAAGTATCATACACATGACCTGAAAAACTGGACACTTTGGCCGATAAAAGGCGGGTGTCAGCAGCATAGAACAAGGGGCCTATGCGCTCCTTGGCATTGAAGAGATTTCTCCCCCGGATAAATACTTTATTATTCGACGCCAGCTTCTGAATGGTCGCTTCGTCGATTAAGATCTTCACTATGTGCACCGCCGTTTATAAAGTCTCTATCGTAATTCTTACAGCGGCTTCCCGGAAACCGGCCGCTTCTGCGGTCTTCTTCGCTTCCACAGAATCGGCAACCGGCCAGTACGCAGGCTGCTTGTTCTTGACCGTGCGCCAGACGAATTCTCGAGCCAGCGTGCTCCCTATCCCCCGCCGACGTTCCGCCGGAAGGACATAAATATCATCTAAGGTAGGGACATCCAGCATGGAAGGCACGTAGGACAGGTAGCCCAGCAGCCTGCCGTCCGGTGTGAAATAGCCCAGAATCGTGCCGCTGCCGTCGATGACGAGGAGCGGGAACACCTGCTTCAGATCCATGAAACGGCCGGCTTCTCTGGGAGCGAAATGGTCCGCATGGCGCTTGTCGTTGGCGTTCAGTTCTCTGACCTTCCCGATCGGGCGAGCTTTGCCCGCTTCCGCCTCCCGGGTTTCTTCGGTATAGAAAGAAGTGACGGGATCCGACACTTCATAGGGTTCGGAGAAGCGCAGCTCTTCGGCTGGCATCCCGGTGACATTGAGATGCATACGGAAATTATCCGCTTTACTGTGGGCGAATTTCTCCAATTGATCGAGGTCAAAATCCGCAGTCAGCGGGATGGCATACATCTCAGCCCGGCGACGTCTCGGACTGATCACCAGTAAACAATCCTCCGAACAGTAGTATTCGGTACTCTCTTCTTCGACGAGATCTTCCAGCTCTTCTTTTTCATCCAGGAAGCGCTCCGGATGCTGATCCAGGACCTCCAGAATGTCGTCTATCGTACAGGCTTTGAACATAAGGTGCTCACTTTCTTTTCCGTGCTTTGGCCAATCTAAAACAGCTGGGGCCCAGCCCCTCGCAAGTAAACTTCATTCTAGCATAAAGTCCTCATTTCTTTCGCCAAATATTCCGCTCGATGTGATGCTGCTCAGGCCGGCTGTAACAGTTTCTTAGAGATCATTCATAAGTTGTTTCCATCTTTTACTGCATTTATGCACAAACAAGCAGGGCAATTGATTTATAATGTAGGTGAAAAGAACCTGAAAGGAGAGCAGAACAGTGACAACAATCAAAGATATCGCCCGTTTGGCAGGGGTATCGATCGCTACGGTCTCCAGGGTACTTAACGGACAGAACGGTGTGAGCGAGAGCAAACGCCAGCGCGTGCTGAAAGTGGCTGAAGACACCAACTACAGTCTGGCCCGCTTTGCGCCCAAGGTCAACGGCCCGGCGCCCAGAATTCTGGTCCTGCTTACAGATGAACGTCTCTCGGACGAGACAGTAACGACGCTCTCCCAAGGCATTCTTGCGGCACAGCATTATTATGCAGATGAAGAATTTTCTCTGACCATCGTCACCCGGCAGGATCTCGAAGCTGAGCCCAACCTCTTCCGCGAGTACGAGGCGGTCTCCAACGATCCCGAGGGCATCATCATTTTCGGACGCCAGCCTGAACAGATGTATCGCTTGCTGAATATGTTCCGCGGTCGCGGCACCATCATTGTCCAGGCGATCGGCAAGAGCGATGCGCCGGCGCCGCCCTTCACCACAGTGAATTTCGACACGAAAACCTTCTATGAAATGATCCTGGAGTACATCGTTCGCAGCGATCAGGAGCGCAGAGGCCTTTTCCTCCACCAGGCGCCCGAGACTCTCGATGGCGAGGGGCTCTTTTCCCGGCCGGAGTTTCGCATGTATTTGGCCAAAATCAAGGACCTCTTCCCTGAAGGCAGTGTCCTGGTACACAACATCGGCAAATTCACCGCCGAGCTGCTGACCGATGCGAGCTTTATCCTCACGGACTCCACGGGCGCCAGCGAAGCCGTGGCGGACCACTTCCGGACGCTGGCGGATCGCCCGCACATACTGGCCTTCGGTAACAGCAAGCGCTTGACACAGGCCCTCGAAAACGGTGAGGTCGATGCGCTCATCGAATTATCCGGTTTCGAGCTCGCCTTCCACTCGACCGGCTGCCTGCTCCAACGACTGCTGAAAAAGCGCCAAGCACCGGAACAACAGTTCATCTTGCCGCGTTTATACACGCCGGCCATGATTTCTTTACTTAATAATAGGCAAATGTACCCAAGTTATGTGGGTAAAAATCAGTACAATGCAAATGAAGCCCACTCTAATTAGAGAAAGGAAATAATTTATGGTAACTCTTGAACAAGTTGAAAAATTGATGCAGGAAACCGGCGCGGATTTTTATCTCGTCAGCTGGGCCCTGAAGTCCACGGATGGCGACGAAGCGAAAGCTAAGGAGTACATCCGCCAAAACCGTGAAGAGAAGTCTACGGCTTATGAAGCTGCGGACGGCGAAAGTGCTCAAGCGGAAAGCAATGATGCGAAAACCGAAGAGCCCACGCAGAAGAAGTCCATCCCTGATGTGGAAGATCTCCTGAAGACCATCCGCGGGGTGCTGGACAAAGTCAACGCGACCAACATCCTGATCCGCAAAGAGGGCGACGTTCTGCTGAACATCTCCTGTACCATCGGTGCGATCGGCCTGATTTTGGCCCCGATCGCCGCACTGGTAGGTCTGGGTGCTGCCGTGCTGACCTCATACGACGTGGTAATCGTGCTTGAAGACGGGCGCGAGATCAATCTGATGGCGATGGCCAAAGACGAAGTCAACAACGTCAAAAAAGGCTGGGAGCATTACACCGAGGCACGCCGCGAAGGCAAGAGCGGCAAAACCTACACCGCTGAGTATGAAGAGAAAACAGAAAAAGCAGAGGATCCCTTCCCTGAACCGGATGCCCCCACCGGTGACCACGAGGATATCCACTATTAAGAAAAAAGTTCCGCTCCAGTCGAGCGGAACTTTTTATATCTCTTTAGGCTTCTGCTTTCCAGAGACCGTGGAGATTACAGTATTCGTAGATTTCTACGGGGCCGTCTTCCACTGTGAAGCTGGCTTTCGGCTCGCCATTGGGCTTGAGGCTGACACGCTGGACTTTGTCGCCCTGAACCGCTGTCACGAAAACAATGTAGTGTTTCTCTTCCATGGGGTGAGGCACACTTCCGACAACGACCTCGACCTGATTACCTTCGCGGGTAATCTCGGGGACGTGTTTTTCGCGTGCAGCGTCCTTCGTCCCGGCTTCCAGCCTGACCATTTCCTCGCCGCAGCACACCAGAGCACCCTTACCTTCGTAAAGCAGCTCCGCGGTGGTACCACATACCTGACACTCATAAACTCTGAATTCTGCCATATCTATACCTCCCATAATTTGTCTCCCTGAAGGAGACGTCTAATCAGATCATAGCACGCAATCTAGCGCCTGAGCAAATCACTGATATCCCGGTCGAAAAGCAAAAACCAGTGCTGACCGACCTGCTCAATTCCCGTTTGCCGAGCCAGCAGATCTTGCCAGACGGCCGTGTCCTGCAAGAGCTCATATTCCTGTGCGTTCAGCAAGAGAAAATAGCGCTCCACCCCCGGTTGCGGCTGATACCAGGCAGCCATATTCTGGTATGGCCTGAACCCTAGCCCCTTTTCATCGATCTCGACATGCCTGACCTCGCTTTGCTCATCCGTAAGCAAAGTCAGCGACGGCGCCTGCCAGAAGCCCGCATAGCCGTAGCTCAGGTCCTGCTCCAGGAGATATTTTCGATCGAGGTCCAGCTGCATGCCTTGCCCGTAGTCACCGGGCATCCGGACGATCGTCAGGGCATTGGCCAAAGCCCCCGCCAGCAGACAACCCGCAATGAGAACGCCGAACCGCCGGCTGCTTTGGCCGGGCCTTGTGCGGACCACGGGAAATTTCAAGTAATCTCTCCCGATCGCCAAGGTCGCCAGCACGCCGACAGTCAGGCAGGGCGTGAGGCGCCAGTAAGCGGCCGAAAGCCGGCCGAAGACATATAAGAAGAGGATGGTCAGACACTGAACGGCGTGAAACAAGAGCAGCAGCCGGGTCCCGGCTGTGCGGATATTGCGGTAGAAGAGGAGTTGGATGAGCGGGAGCACCAGCACGAGCAGAGCAGCGAGCAGGAGAAAGCCCAGGAGAATGGACTCCATAGTGAAAATATGGAGAGGTGCCTTGTTCTCTACGCCGAAGAGTTTCAGATAATCCGGGAGGATTTTCCCGGCATTCTCCGGCCACTCGTTGCTGGGAGACCAGGAGGTATAGGCCTCCGCGTAGCCTGCCACCAGGCCGCCTCGCCGTAGAAAAATCAGGACAGCCATCCCCACAACAGATCCCACCAGGAGCTGAATCAGGGGGCTTAGGTTCTGCCAGAAGAATTTACGCCTCGTCTCTTCTTGCTGAGGCAGGAACATTTCGAGGCCGAGTGCCCCTAAGAGCGGCAGCAAGTACACGGCCATGATCTGCGTGCTGTTGGTCGCAGCGCCTGCGGAGAGGAGCAGGAGCAAGGCGAGCCAGCGTCGCCTGCCGTCAAAGCGCTGGCGGAGAATGAGGCCTAGCCCCAGCGCCATAAAGACCACACCTAAACTGTAATAGATGGTGTGGCCCCAGAATAGCTCTCTGAGTTTGTCGCTGCCGGAGAAAAGCAGCAGCGCCACTGTCGCCCCACCGCATGCCTCTCCCCAACCCCACTCCAGGCTGCGGAAGAGAAACACCAGAGATGCCGCCAGCACGAACAGGAAGATGGTCATCCCAATGAGCTGGACATGCATAGTCATGCCGAAAAGTCCGACCAGCGGCACGTACCAGAGGCTGGCGCCGAAGGGCAGCATCGCCGCGTAGTTGAAGTCCGGATGAAAGGTGCGTCCGGCCTCGACGGTGACTTTGGCCCAGAGAATAGTATCCGTATAATCCGAGTGAAAATAGCCGTAGGACGGCCCCCAGATGTAGTAGAGCACAATCACCAGCGCGATGAGCAAAAAGCCGAGCCCCACAGGCGTACTGCGTTTCATGAAGTCTCCTTCTGCTCGTGGTAGCCGGTCTCAGTGTTGACTTCCCAGACGGCTTCCGGCCGGAGTATACCGGTCATGACGTCGACGGCTCTGAGGCCGGTGAGCATGGAATGATCCATATTGTTGTAGCGGTGCTGGCCGTTTCTACCAATGCAGATGAGGTTCGGAATTGTGAGTAGCCAGTCCTTCACCTCACCCAGGTGTTCGTAGGTATCGAAGTAGGAAGGATAAGCTTTCTTGACGCGAATCCTGCAGGCATCCCGCACTGCGGAGCGGTCGAGGACCCGGATTTTGGCCAGCTCATCAATGGCCAGATCGATGAACGCGTCATCGGGCATCTCCCATTCGGGATCGCCCTCGTTGCAGAAATACTCTAGCCCGATCCACACGGCTTGCTCAGGATCGCCCGGCATGTAGGGCGACCAGTTATTGAAGATCTGGAGGCGGCCGATCTTGACATCGTCCTCCTGGATATAGATCCAGTTATCCGGCACGCCGCCGTGTAACGTCTGCCTGTCCGTGTGATTTTCGAGGAGCAGCCGATCGGCCAAAACCCCGACCGTCATAAAGTCGCGGTACGGGAGGCCGGCGGCAGTCGTGCGGATCCTGTCGGGGATGTCAGTTCTGAGTGAGGCGACCAGGTCCTTTACCGGCATCGAAGAGATGTAGTAATCGCCGGTCCACGCACTTTCCTCGCCCGTACGCGGGTCGGTCGCCCGAAGTCTTTCGATGCCGTCCGCTGCGAGATCGATGCCGGTCACCTGCTGATTGAAATGAATCTCACCACCGAGGCGCAGAATCTCAGCGGCCATGGTTTCGTAGAACTGGCCGGGGCCTTTCTTGGGATACCAGAATGACTCGATGAGGGAAGTTTCTGCCGCCTCGCCCTTCCTAAAAGGCCGGCTGACCGCACTCCATACGGTTTTCAGGAGCGAGAGCCCCTTCACGCGCTGCGAGCCCCAGTCCGCGCTCAAGGTCGACGGGTGCCGACCCCAGACCTTCTCCGTATAATTCTCGAAGAACATCCGGTACAAGGGCCGACCGAAGCGATTGATGTAAAAGTTCTCCAGCGAATCCTCCGGGCGTTTCCTGAGCATCGCCCCCAGATAGCCGAAGCCCGCCCGCATCGTCTGGCCAAAGCCCAGGTTCCGAAACGTCTCCATCTTCATGCTGATCGGGTAGTCAAAAAACTTCCGCCGGTAGAGAATGCGCGACACGCGATCTCGGAGGAGCATCACCTGATCCGTCTGTTCGGGGTCCGGTCCGCCGGCGGCGAAATCCTTTTCCACCGCTAGTTTCAGGTCATCATAGGCAGGCGCCCCCTGCAGCGGCATCAGCTCAGCCCAGATGCGGTTCACCTCAGGGCTCTTGCTGAAAAAGCGGTGGCCGCCGAGGTCCAAACGATTGCCTTTATAGTTCGCTGTGCGGGAAATCCCGCCGATAAATTCCGTCTCTTCCAGAATGACCGGTTGGATGTCTGTGCTCTTCAACAGCTGCCAGGCAGTCGTGAGTCCGGCAGGTCCCGCCCCGATTATAATTGCCCTTTTCATAGTGCATTTCCATTCGTAAGATTGTGGCTTTAATAGTAGCACAAGCGCCCCGGATTCGGGTTAAACTTCGTCGGTAAATCCTCTGCGAATCTGTTCCGCTCCGAAGCGCTCCTGGAGTTCTGCGAGGAGTTTGGTGAGTTCGGGGTCCGGCGCCTTTTCTGTTTTCTGCGTCGGCACCAGGTCTAAGAGGCTCATCTGTTCTGGTTCATTCACATCTTCCAATTGATCCAGCGTCACGCCGAGGAGTCTGACCGGCAGGCCGATAGGAAAGTGCGCCTGATAAATCGCCCAGGCGAGATTGAAGATATCGTCCACCTGGGTTACGGCGACGGGCAGGCTCCGCTGGCGGGTTTTCGTAATGAAATCACTGTCCC
>CAZJTS010000003.1:0-18211 GCA_964548975.1 uncultured Fastidiosipila sp. | reverse complement strand
GTTACGGCGACGGGCAGGCTCCGCTGGCGGGTTTTCGTAATGAAATCACTGTCCCGCACCACAATGCGTACCGTCCGCGTCCGCATCCCGGCTTCAGCCAGGCGCTCGGTAACTTCCTCCGCCAGCTTCCTGAACAAGACCTTCAACTCCTCTTCCCGCGTGAGATCCTGTCGAGTGGTTTCCATCGCCCCAATCGATTTTGGCGGCCCCTGCTCCGCTTCGGTCAGGACCGGGGAATCATCGTCCCCTCTCGCACTCCGGACCAGCGACACGCCGTGTTTCCCCAGCAGTTCGCCGAGGAAGACTTCGTCGGCTTTGGCCAATTCACCGATTGTGCCGATCCCGATACTGTGAAGGCGTGCCGCCGTCGCTCTGCCGACGAATATCAGCTCCTCCACGGGCTTTGGCCAGAGAAGCGTCCGGTAATTCTCCCGATCAATCACCGTCACCGCATCCGGCTTCCGATGATCGCTCCCCATCTTCGCAAAAGTCTTATTCCACGACACCCCGATCGACACCGTCAGCCCCAGCTCCCGCCTGATCCGCTGCCGGATCTCCTCCGCCAGCGCTCGACCGTTCTTTTGCAAGTGGGTCACATCGATCCAAGCCTCATCCGGGCCAAAAGACTGGACTCGCTCACTATACGTCAGATAAATTTGCTTCGCCTTCTGCGAATAATCGTGATAAAGATCGTGATGCGGCGGCAACACCACCAGCCCTGGCGCCTTGCGCCGCGCCTCATGAAGCGTTTCGGCCGTCTTGATCCCGAAGCCCTTCGCAATATCATTCTTGGCCAAAACAATGCCGCGGCGCTGCGACTCATCCCCGCCCACAACCACCGGCTGATTCGCCAGATCCGGCCGCGAAAGCAGCTCCACCGAGGCATAAAAGCTATTCATATCGATATGTAGAATCGTGCGGTCCATGACTCTATTGTACTGGTTTATGGGGCGGTGCCCACTGGTGATATGTTGGCTATTCGATTTGATCTTCGTATCATCTTATGTAGCGGTCACACCCCCCGAGGGCTCTCACCAAACTCGAGAAAATGGACCAAGCAGATTATATAACAACTTACTTTGGCCAAAAATCCGAGTATTGTGTACTGCTGTGGTGGACCCTCCGTCGTCGTTCTCACCAAACTCGAGAAAATGGACCAAGCAGATTATATAACTACTTACTATGGCCAAAAATCCGAGTATTGTGTACCGCTGCTGTGGACCCTCCGTCGTCGTTCTCACCAAACTCGAGAAAATGGACCAAGCATTTTATATAACTTCTTACTCTGGTCAAAAATCCGAGTATGGTGTACCGCTGTGGTGGACCCTCCGTCCTCGTTCTCACCAAACTCGAGAAAATGGACCAAGTGAATTATATAACTACTTACTCTGGCCAAAAATCCGAGTATTGTGAGTCTTCGAGCCACAGCGCATAACCTGCGATCGAGACCATAACTTTTTCACAGCGCATAACCTGAAATCGAGACCAAAAAAATCGACCACTCCACCTTGAAATCAAACCCTAAAAAATGTAACAATAGGCAGGACTGTTTTAAGGAGTTCTCATATGAGCATAGAAATGCAAACTTTTATCGGGGTGATGATCCCGCTGTTGGGGACCACGCTGGGGGCGGGCTTGGTTTTTGTCCTGAGAGACCGCCTGCATCCTTCCGTGCAGAAGTTGCTCTTGGGCTTTGCCGCCGGAGTGATGATTGCGGCGTCGATTTGGTCGCTGATTATTCCCGGGATTAATATGGCGGAGGACCAGGGCATACGGCATAGCTGGATTCCGGCGGCAACAGGTTTCCTGCTCGGTATGGGAATGATGCTGCTGATCGATACGTTCCTGCCGCATGTGCATCCTGCTTCGGAGACGGAGGAGGGCATGAGTTCGGCGATGAAGAAGTCGACGAAGATGATTTTTGCGGTGACTCTGCATAATTTTCCGGAAGGGCTTGCGGTGGGAGCCGTGTTTGCCGGGATGCTGTCCGGGGACTCCACGATTACGATGGCGAGCGCGTATGTGCTTTGTATCGGCATTGCGATTCAGAACTTTCCTGAGGGGATGATCATATCGATGCCTTTGGCCAGCAATGGCATGAAGAAGTCGAAGGCGTTCCTCTTCGGAGCGGGTTCGGGGATCGTGGAACCGCTCGGGGCTTTCCTAATGATTGCGATGAGCAGTCTCTTCGCGCCGATCCTGCCCTACTTCCTCTCGTTCGCGGCGGGCGCCATGATCTATGTGGTGGTGGAAGAACTCATCCCCGAATCGCAGGAGGGTGATCACAGCAATATCGGCACGATCGGGGTGGCGCTGGGCTTTGCCTTAATGATGATCCTGGATGTCGCCTTAGGCTAAGGCCAAATCAAACCAATTTCTGAACGATTTCGGATTGACAGCTGAAAAAGAAGAATCTAAGATAGGCGTAATTAAAGATGAAACCGTTGAGCAAGAGTAGTAGCTCAGGATCTCAGGTACTTGTAGAGAGTCACGGCTGGTGGGATGTGACAGAACCGATCCTTTGTGAATGGACTTGCGAGGGCCGATCGAAAGCAATGCTGTAGACTCGGACGTCAGCCTAACGTTAGCAGGGCAGCTGTTTGATTGAACGGCGTATCGAGTGGGTCGCATCCGGGCGACCAATGTGGGTGGTACCGCAGGAGTAGGAGCTCTTGTCCCAGAGTGGACGGGAGTTTTTTATTTGCCCAGAAAGGAACCCGCAATGTACTCAATAACGAATTTTCATACCATGGATCCCTCGCCGGCGCACAAGCGATGGTGACTTTGACCCTGAAGTTACCGCCCTGCTTTTGCACCTCAAAGGAGATTGATTATGAAACTAAAGAAACTATTTGCCCTGGCATCCGCACTGCTGCTCAGTGCGAGTCTATTCACGGCCTGTGCGACTGATACTTCGGCCAAAACCCTGAAAATCGGCGTGATCCAGTTCGCTGACCACCCCTCCCTGGAAAACTGCTACGAAGGCCTCTTGACCGGGCTCAAGAATAAAGGCTTCGAGGTCGACAAGAATCTCGAAGTGGACTACCAGGTGGGTCAGGCGAAAACGGATCTGACCAACCAGATCGTCAAGAACTTCGTGTCACGTCAATACGACCTGATTGTCGGCATCGCGACACCGGCGGCGCAGGCGGCTTATAACGCTGCCGCAGATCAGCAGATTCCGGTGGTTTTCACCGCCGTCACGGATCCCATCACCGCTCAGCTTCAGAACGAAGACGGCAGCACCAAGGAAGGTGTGACCGGAACCTCGGACATCCTGCCCGTCCAGGAGCAGCTCGATATGATCCGCGCTTTCCTGCCGGACGCACAGAAGATCGGCATTCTCTACACCACGAGCGAAGCGAATTCGGCGTCCTCCGTCAAGCTCTATGAGAAGCTCGCGCCGGCCATGGGTTTCGAGATCGTTGCTCAAGGCATTGCCGAAGCCGGTGATATCCCTGCCGCTTCGACGGCACTGGTGGCCAAAGTCGATGTTCTGACCAACCTTACAGATAATACGGTCGTGCAGAACCAGCAGATCATTCTCGAGAAAACGAACGCCGCCGGCATCCCCTACTTCGGCTCGGAAGAAGAACAGGTCAGGGTGGGCCTGACCGCCGCCGCAGGCCTGGATTACATCGCCCTCGGCATTACGACCGGCGAGATGACCGCTGAGATCCTGAACGGCAAAGCCGCCCAAGATGTCCCGGTGGCCTACGCCGAGAAAGCAGAGCCCTTCATCAATAGCGAAGCGCTCGAAAAGCTCGGTATCACCGTGCCGGAAGCGTATAAAGATGCTGAGGACATGGGCTAGAGCATGAACATCCTGATCGCCATACTTCTGGATATCGCCGAACAGGGCCTGATCTACGGGATCATGGCCCTGGGCCTCTATATCAGTTACCGGATTCTGAATTTCGCTGATCTGTCCGTCGACGGCACCTTCCCGCTCGGCGCGGCGGTGACCACCGTCTGCCTGCTGAACGGGGTCAATCCCTGGCTCTCGATTTTGGCCGCGCTTCTGGCCGGCTCCGTCGCGGGCCTGGTCACCGGGGTTTTCCATGTCTACTTCAAGATCAACGAACTCTTCTCCGGCATCCTGACCATGACGATACTCTATTCCGTAAACCTGATTATCGTCGGTCGATCGAACGAACCCTTCTTCTCCATCCCGACGATCTTCAATGCGTTCCCCGCCAACCTCATCCCCCGCCCCGAGCGCGGACCGGGGGTCACGGTCACAGTGGTCGCCCTGGGAATCGTGGTCCTGATGAAGCTCCTGCTCGATGTGTTCCTGAAGACCAAACGCGGCTTACTCCTACGCACAACCGGCGATAATGCCCAGGTGGTGAATCAGTTGGGGATCTTTCCCGGTGGTGTAAAGATCATGGGCTTGGCTTTGGCCAACGGCTTAGTCGCCCTCTCCGGAGCAGTCCTGGCTCAGCAGCAAGGCTTCTTCGAGATCAGCATGGGGACCGGCACGATGGTGATGGGCTTAGCGTCGGTCATTATCGGGCATGTCCTCTTCGCCGGCGTGCGCGTGCTCCGGCCGACGACCCGGGTGCTGCTTGGAGCGATCCTCTACAAAGCCCTCGTTTCACTCGCGATCAATCTCGGAGCGCCCGCGTCCTTCCTGAATCTGGTGCGCGGCCTCCTCTTCCTGGTCATTCTCCTGACGTATCAGTTCGGGAAGAGAGGACGTGCCCATGCTTGAATTCCGCAACATCACCAAGACCTTTTCCGCCGGCACGCCCGATGAAAACACCCTCTTCAAGAATTTCGGGATGGAAGTCCCGACCGGCCAGTTCGTCAGCATCATCGGCAGCAACGGCTCCGGGAAAACGACATTGCTTAATTTATTGGCCGGCGCACTCATACCTGAAGCCGGGAAGATTCTGCTCGGCGGTGAGGATATCAGTAAGCAGCCCGAGCATGTCCGGGCCAGGCGGATCGGGCGGGTCTTCCAGGATCCCGCGCTCGGCACAGCCGCCTCGCTCACGGTCCTCGAGAACCTTAGCATTGCCGAGAACAAGGGCAGGTCCTACGGCCTGACGCGCGGCATTCCGAAAGAGGCACCCCTGCGTTTCCAGGAGCTCCTGGCGCCGCTCGGCATGGGCCTCGAGCACCGGCTTCATCAGCGTTGCGGCACTTTATCCGGCGGCCAAAGGCAAGCCCTCGCCCTCCTCATGTCCACCCTGGCACAGCCGGATATCCTCATCCTCGATGAGCATACTGCGGCGCTCGATCCCAAGTCTTCAGAAACCGTGATGCGCCTGACTGAACAGCTGGTCTCTCAGACCCATTTCACCGTCCTGATGGTGACCCATAATCTGCGCCACGCGCTGGAATACGGCGATCGCCTCTACATGATGCATGAGGGACGGGCGGTGCTGGATGTCACTGGTCCGGCCAAAGCCCAGGTTCACCTGGAAGATGTCCTGGACCTCTTCAATAAGATTTCTATCGAGCTCGGAAATTCTGTATGATGCGGCGAATCGCCTGGAGAGTCTCTTCTATCTCAGCCTCGGTGTTCTGCGCCCCCAGCGAGATGCGAATGGAAGCGCCGGCCTCTGTCTGATCCAGCCCCAGTGCCGTGAGCACATGGCTCGGCTCGGCGGCACCGGCTTCGCAGGCGGAACCCAATGACACACAGATGCCGGCTCGGTCCAAGAGCAGCAGGAAAGTCTCCCCCGGGACACCCGTGAAATAGAGATTCAAGATGCCGGGTACTCTATCCGGATCGGCCAAAGCCGGGCCATGGAGCCGGTACTCCAGGCCATCGAGATCGGCAAGCAGCGATTCCGCGAGTGTGTGGATGTGCTGTGTCGCCGCTTCACGTTCGGGGACGAGGAGTTCCAGGGCTTTGGCCATGCCGATGATGCCTGCAAGATTCTCGGTGCCGGCCCGGCGTCCCCGTTCCTGACGACCGCCCAGGAGCAGCGCCGGCGGCTGTTTCCCGCGAGCCCAGAGCAGCCCCACACCCTTCGGGCCGCCGAATTTATGCGCTGATAAAGTCAGATAATCGCAAGGGAAATCCACTTCATAATAGTTGATCGCCTGCACCGCATCGCTATGGAAACTGACACCTTTCGCCCGGCAGAGCTCGCCGATCGCGGCAACGTCCTGGCGGGTACCGAGCTCGTTATTGACCCAGTGGAGGGAGACCAGAGCCGCCGGCTGTGTCAAGGCACGTTCCACGTCCGAAGGGCTGATCCGACCTACGGCGTCCGGACTCAGAAATTCAGCGTCTCTCGCCTCAGCCGGTGCGAGAATCGAAGGATGCTCAATGGTGCTCGTAATCAGGCGACCGGGATGCGCGTGGAGCACCCAGTTATTCGCTTCCGTTGCTCCTGAGGTGAAATAGAGCTCTCGCGGATTGGCGCCCAGCAAGCCGGCGATGCTTTCCCTGGCGCGGGTCAGGTGGCGGGACGCTTCCCGACCGGCCTGATGCATGCTCGAAGGATTCCCTGGCACTTCGGCCCAGATCTCTTGCATCACTTGGAGCACTTCCGGCCGAAGCGGCGTCGTCGCTGCGTGATCCAGATAGATCATCTGAGCGCTTCCTCGATCGTGCCGCCGCCGACGACCGTGTCACCGTGGTAGAAGACACAGGCCTGACCCGGCGTCACCGCCTTCTGGGGCTCAGCGAAGCGCACCGCCACCCGGCCGTCCGCCAGGGCTTCCACTGTCGCAGGCACCTGACCATGGCTGTAGCGGATTTTCACTTCGACGTCCAAGGGTCCCGCCAATTCCGGGATGCTGATCCAATTCAGGTCGGACGCGATCAGGCCGGGGCTGTAGAGGTCCTTTTCTTCGCCCAGAACGATTTCGTTGGTACCGGCGTTTTTGGCCAAAACAAAGAGCGGCCGATCTGAACTGATCCCCAGACCCTTGCGCTGCCCGACGGTGTAACCCTCGATGCCTTGATGCTGACCTAAGACCTGCCCCTTAAGATCCACGAAATTACCCGGCGTCGACACCACGCCTTCGGAGGCGAGGAAGTCCCGGTAATTGCCGTCCGGTACGAAGCAGATGTCCTGGCTGTCGGGTTTGGCCGAGTTGATGAAGCCGTAGCGCTCGGCAATCTCACGGATCTGGGGCTTCGTGTACTCGCCCAGCGGAAAGAGAATCTGGCTCAGCTGCTTCTGGGTCAGACTGTAAAGCACATAGCTCTGATCCTTATGGCCGTCGAGACCCTTCTTCAATAGGTAGCGGCCACTGGCTTCATCGTAGTCGACCCGGGCATAGTGGCCCGTGGCGAGGTAATCGAAGCCCAACAGCTCGGCCTGTTCAAAGAAACTCTCGAACTTGATATAGCGATTACAGTCGATGCAGGGGTTCGGTGTCCGGGCCTCGCGATAACTCTCCACGAAGCGGTCGATGACATGGGTCTGAAAGTCCCCGGTGTGATTGAGGACAAAATAGTCGATATCGAGATTCAGGGCAACAGAGCGGGCATCCTCGATGTCTTCGAGGCTGCAGCAGGTTTTACTGCGGTTTTCGATGTCGCAGGCCACCTGATCGGTCAGCTTCAGGGTTGCGCCGGAAGTCCGGTAGCCGGCTTCTCTGAGCAAAGCTGCCGCTACGGAGCTATCCACGCCGCCGCTCATCGCGACCATGACTCGGGGTTTTTCATTTCTCTGATTCACTCTGGGCTCTCCTTTTTTCTGAAACTGGATTATAGCACAGGCCCCTATCGAGGCCCGGTATGCTGTGTCACACTCTACCAACGCTCCCGGTCCGGCGTGCTATACTGATCCTCAAACGACAAGGAGTAACGCCTATGAAACAGCGACACAAAACCATCCTGACCTGCCTGATCCTGGCGCTCGTCCTGCTCACAGCCTGTATTCCCGGCGACGGCCGCGCTACGCCGAATCAGCCGGCCGGTTTCCTCTGGGGTGTCTGGCATGGCTGGATTGCGCCGATCTCCCTGATCCTGAGTCTTTTCCGCGACGGAGTCAGTATCTACGAAACCGCCAATACCGGCTTCTGGTATGATTTCGGTTTCTACATCGCCATCGTCTCCGGCTTCGGCAGTGTCTCACTGTTCCGCAGGAAACGTCGCCCCGAGAAACACGTTCAGGTCATAGAACACAGGAGATAATTTAATGGCCGGAAGACAAGGCTACTCTGTCCGCTCGATCACCCATGTCGGGATCTGTCTGGCGCTCCTGGTGATCTCCTCGAAAATCACCATCCCGACACCGGCAATCCAGTTCACTTTGCAGACCTTTGCAGTCGGTTTCAGCGCGCTCTTCCTCGGCCCGAAACTGGGTGCTCTAACTCAAACCCTTTTTCTCACCCTGGGCCTCATCGGTTTGCCGGTTTTCTCCGGCGGCGGTGGTCCGGCCTATATTTTCCGGCCCTCCTTCGGCTACCTGCTGGCGTTCATCCCCGCGTCTTTCCTCATCGGTACGCTCTTCGCTCGCCTGACGAAGCACAAAGCGAGATTCGCTGCCGCCCTGACGGCCTGCAGTGCCGGATTGGCGCTCATCTATCTAGTAGGGACGCTCTATTTCTATATACTCGGCCACGTCTATCTCGGCCTCGGCGCTCAGCCCTGGCACTGGTACCTCATAGCGGGAGCCATCATGTTTCTGCCGACCGATCTGCTCAGCCTGGCCACGGCATCCTTTGTTATCAGTTCAGTGCGTCCGCTTAGCCCGGCCTGGCTCGCTTCGAAAACCTAAGAGTCCAGTCTATCGGACAGGCGACCCTTTATACTGAAGTTAGGAGGGTAGCTTATGAATGACTTATTTATTACGCTTTCAGGCACGAAGCACTACTACGGGCTCAAGCCCTTTGATATCGGGGCACCGGCCCAGCTCATCAAAGAAACGGACAACGCCGTCGATACCGAAGCCATTGCCGTGGTCATGCCGGTTTTCGGCCAGGTCGGCTATGTGGCAAATCACTATCGTACCGTGATTCCCGGCAGTCTCAGCGCCGGCCGACTCTATGACAAGATACCGGAGCGTTGCGTAGCAATAGTGCGATTCCTCGTTGGAGAAACCGTTCTTCTCGAAGTCCTGCCGGAGAAGACACTCAGATATCTTGCCTCCTGTACACTCGTTGATCAGCAGCCCCTGATCGAGCCGCAGCCGGTAGAGATATCAGACCCGCACTGAAGCCCTGAACCCACGGCTCGCATAATACGACTGAACCCCGTTGTGATACACGAACACCGTGTCATAACGTCGGTCGCAGAAGAGGCCGCCGCCGAGTTTGCGAATTTCAGCCGGCGTCGCAATCCAGGATGACGTTTTGCGATCGAACTCACCCAGTTTCTGGAGAGCGCGATATTCACTTTCGTTCAGGATCTCGGCGCCCATCTCCTCTGCCATTCCCCAGGCACTCCCGGCGGGCTTGTTATGCTTTCTTTTGGCCAAAGCCTCGTCATCGAAACATAGACTGACCCGTCCGGACGGCGTCTCGGGAGAGCAGTCGTAGAAAAGGTATTGACCGTCCTCGAAGCCCACAACATCGGGCTCGCCGCCGCTCTCTTCCATGGCCTTCAGGGTCTTGAGTTTGGCCGGCGCAGCCTCCAGCCGAGCGAGCACATCAGCCCACTTGATCTTCTTATGCCGTTCGGGGTGCGCCGCGAATCGGGCTTCGAGTTGTTTGATGAGATCATCCATTGTCCGGACCTCCTTCGATATTGAGATCATCTTACCCCTTCGCCCCGGCGGATATCCGATCATCGCTTACGGTCTGTGCTATTCTTGAATTGAATTATTTTTAAGGAGGCAGATATGAGAATACTGGTTATAGGCGCCGTCGCCGCGGGCACTTCTGCAGCGGCCAAAGCCCGGCGCAACGACGACAACGCCGAGATTGTGATTTACGAAAAGGACCCTCAGATCTCCTACTCGGGATGCGGTATGCCGTTCCACCTGAGCCGGATCGTCGAGGATGCCGCTGATCTGGCCCCGCGCGATCCTGCCTACTTCAAGGAAAAATACGCGATCGACATCCACACCCGGCATAAGGTTCTGGAAGTGTCACGGAAGGACAAGAGCCTGAAGGTCATGAACCTCGACACCGAGGAAGTCTTCACCGATCACTACGACAAACTCGTGATCGCTACAGGCGCGAAGACCCAGACGCCCCCGATCGACGGGGCGGATCTGGACCACGTGTTCGTCCTCCGCACTTTCGAGGACATGCTGAAACTGGATCGTTTCCTGGTGGAGAAGAAGCCTCAGAAAGCGGTCATTATCGGCAGCGGTTTCGTTGGCATGGAGCTCACGGAGAACTTCCATGAGCTCGGGATGGATGTGACAGTCGCAGAGCTCCTGCCGCAAGTGACACCGGGCCTCGACGCAGACATGGCGGATCTCGTGGAGGAAGAATTGACGGCCAAAGGCGTGAAAGTCTACACGGACAACAGGATCGAGTCGATCGCTGAGTCGGAGGTGACCCTAGCCGACGGCACGACGCTGCCCGCAGACATTGTCATCCTTGCTACCGGCGTTAAGCCGGAGGTGACTTTGGCCGAGGCGATCGGACTTGAGATCGGCGAAACGGGCGCCATCAAAGTCACCCCGACGATGCAGACGTCAGATCCGGACATCTATGCCTGCGGGGACTGTATCGAGCAGTTCCACATTATTACCGGCAAGCCGTTTTACATGTCGCTGGGATCGACCGCCAATAAGACCGGACGGATCTGCGGCGACGCCATGACCGGCGGCAATTTGGCATTCAGAGGGGTCCTGGGCACCTCGATTTTCCGGATTTTCGACCTCACCGTCGCGCAGACGGGGCTGACCGAGAAGCAGGCTTTAGCCGAAGGTTTTAACATTGAAGTTATCCATAATATCAAGGTCAATCGGGCAGAGTATATGGGCGGTAAGGAGATGACGATCAAGGCCGTGGGCGACCGTGAGAGTGGCCGGCTGCTCGGCGTTCAGATCATCGGGCCGGAGGGTGTCGATAAACGCGTGGATGTTTTCGTGACCGCGCTCTCTTTCGGCGCGAATGTCTCAGACCTCTTCCACCTGGACCTGGCCTATGCGCCACCCTATTCGACGGCCAAAGACCCGGTCATGTACACCGGTATGATCCTCGAAGGAGCCATCTACCGGGATCGGCCGCTGCTCACTTCCGAGAAACTCACTAAGCTTCAGGAAGAAGGCAAGAAGGTACGCATTCTTGATACCAGAGTCACAGAATCCTATGAAGCCGGTCACATCGATGCCTCTGAAAGTTTACCTCACGCGAAGATCCGCGAGAACGCGGGCACACCGGATGACGACACGATCGTGGTGGCTTACTGTAATCGCGGGACCACGGCCAACGCAGCCCAGAACATCCTGAAGTGTCGGGGATTCACCAATGTCTATAACCTCTCCGGCGGTTATAAAACCTATGCAAGATGGCACAAGAAACGCGCGAAGGACTGAAATAACTTTTAAAAAAGCCTCCCGGCCGGGAGGCTTAAGTATTTACCAGACGACCGGTGTAAACCAGTCCGGCGTCACACTGGGCGTGTACCCGAACATAGATGGGAACGCCAAGGAGAATTGAGGTACGAAGGTCAGCAGCATCAGGACCACAAACATAATCGCGTAGAAGGGCAGATTGGCTTTGACCAGTTTTTCGATCGGGACTTTGGAGATCGCAGAACCGATGAAGAGCACGGAGCCGACCGGCGGGGTCAGGAGGCCGATACCGCAGTTCAGCATCATGATGATACCGAATTGGACCGGATCGATACCGATCGCACCGGCAACGGGCAGAAGGATGGGCGTCGCAATCAGAATGATGGGCGCCATATCCATGATCGCACCGAGTATCAGGAGGATCAGGTTGATCAGCAGGGCCAGCAGAATCTTATTCGTCGTAACATCCATAATCGCATTCGCAGCCAGCGCCGGAACGTTCAGCAGCGTCAGGCAGTAACCGAAGAGGCCCGAGGTGGCAATCAGGATCAGGACGATGGATAAGGTTTCAATCGCTTCACCGAAGATTTTCCAGATGCCTTTGAGGCTGGTGCCTCTATAGATCAGCAAGCTGACGATCATCGAGTAGATAACCGCAATAGCGGCGGCTTCCGTAGCGGTGAAATAGCCCGCAACCACACCGACCACCACGATCAGCACAGCCAGGAGGCCCCCGATGGAACGCCAGAGGTGTTTCAGGATATTAACAATGTTGAACTTGTCGCCTCTGGGATAGTTTTTCGCCCGGGCAATAAAGAACACACAAGCCATGAGCGCGATCATCAGAAGCGCGCCGGGGACATAGCCCGCCAGGAAGAGACTCGCAACCGAGAGTCCGCCTGCCGCTGTGGAGTAGATCACCATGTTATGGCTGGGCGGCACCAGAATGCCCTGGACCGAGGACGAAATCGTCAAAGCGGTAGAGAAGTCCGGATCGTAGCCCTGATCGACCATGATCGGGATCAGGATGGAGCCGAGCGACGCGGTATCCGCAGCAGCGGAACCCGAGATGCCGCCGAAGAAGAAGGAGTCCACGCAGTTGACCATGCCCAGGCCGCCGCGCATCCAGCCGACCAGCGCATTCGCCAGACCGACCAAGCGGTCGGAGATCCCGCCGGCGCCCATCACGCCGCCCATCAGAATGAAGAAGGGCACCGCCATCAGGCTGAAGGAATAAACGCCCTTGACCATCTGCTGCGCGACAACGGTAAGTGAACTACCCATCGATAAGAGGCACAGCACGGACGAGATACCGACTGCGAAGGCAATCGGGAAGCGCAAGATAATCATCAGAATAAAAGATCCGAGCAGAACGAGTATTGAAAAGGTATTAGCATCCATTAGTCATTCCCTCCCTGTTCCGAAAGTGTTTCCTGAATGAGCTTTCGGTCCGTAGTTTCGAGTTCAGGGACGTCCTCATCATGGATTTGGCCGGTAAGGAGTCCTAAATGCTTGATGATCAGCTCGATCTCAACGAGGATCATGGCAATCCCGGCGATAGCGATCGGGAAATACTGCCAGAACTTCGACAATGTCGGCATACTGGTGTAGAAGCCTCGGGCGCCGATCTGGAAAGCATAACGGAAGCCGTAGACGGTCATGATAATGGCAAAGGCCATAACCGCCAGGTCTGCGAGGAGGTCCAGAGCGTAGATCACTTTTTTCGGCAGGTACTTGTCAAAGGCTGACATCTTGATGTGTTGATTCTTGCGCAGAGCCATCGTGGCACTGAGCATGGTCATGTACACCATCGCGGTAAGGATGACTTCCTCACCCCAGACGGGTGCTGACTTGAAGATGATCCGGCCAAAAACAACGATGCAAACAACCAACACCTCAATGGTGATCAGCAGTTTGCAGACGAACATTGTGACCTTGTCAATGAAATTATAGATCGGTTCGATCTTTTGTAATCGAATCCAGAGTTTACTCATGAATGTCCCTCCTTAGTTAACAGAGCCTATAAACTGCGAGCCAGCCCGTGGGACTGGCTCGCAGAAGGGTGATTACATATGGCTTGGAGAAGCGTTAGCCGAGATCCTGAATGATCTGGACATACTCTTCCATACCCGCTGTATGCGTATCGATCGTATCCTGTACGGCGTCACGCCAGGGCTGCAGATCCGGAACCTCAACGAAAGTTGCGCCGGCTTCTTCGAGCTCTTCGATGCACTGGAGCTCATTTTCTTCCGAAGCGCCTGCGTTGAATTCGCTGGCATGCTTACCGGCTTCAGTGATGACGTTGCGCTGTGCTTCGGTCAGATTCTGCCAGGATTCTTCGAGAATGATAACTTCGCCGGCACCCATCGTATGACCGTCCAGGATCATGTGCGGGGCGACTTCGTTAAAGGCATTACTCTGATAGTTGGCGATGGGCTGTTCAGCACCGTCGACCACACCGGAAGACAGTGAAGTATAGAGCTCACCGAAGGAAATAGCGGTTGCGCTGGCGCCCAGACCCTCGATCATACCGACCATAATCGGGTCAGTGGAAACGCGGATCTTCTTGCCTTTGATGTCTTCAATGGATTCAACCGCGTCCTTGAAGAAGAGATGGCGGAAGCCTTCTTCTACGAAGTAAAGGCCGCGCAGACCCAGATCCTCAACGGGTTCATCCAAGACCTGCTGGCCGTAATCGGACTCAGCTATTGCCCAGAAATGTTCACGGTCATTAACCATGTAAGGAATGGAGAGAAGTGAAGAGAGCTTCGCACCATAAGGGTTCAGAGCGAAAGCACTGATACGTGACATATCAATCGTACCGCCTCCGCCGATCATTGTGTCGAGCACGTCGCCTTCTGCGCCGAGCACGCCACTGTACTGTACATTAATCGTGATGTTGCCACCCGAAAGTTCCGAAACCTTGTCGGCAAACGCCTTAGCCGTACGGCCCATCAAGGAGTCCTGCGGATTGACTTCTGCATAGGTCAAGGTGACTGCAGGACCTAGATCCTCACCGCCCGGAGCGTCGGTCGTGTCAGGTGCATCGGTGGTATCCGGTGCGTCTGTTGTGTCAGGCGCATCTGTCTGCTGCGGTGCAGCAGTGGTTGTTCCCTGGGTCGGGCCGCAAGCCGCTACGCCGAGCAGCAGTGCTGATGCCAGAACCAGAGCGCTGATTCTTCCAAAAATTTTTTTCAAGATTCTTTCCTCCATATCTTTTTTCCAAACCGCCGGGGCTCAACAGATTCTCTTCATATCCCTGTCCTGCCTAGCGAATTTCAGACCATTATAGTCGCAGAACACGCTCAATTTCTTGGCTTTCTGTCCCGCTTCTTTAGTCTATAGTTTACTATTCGCCCCGCAGATTGTCACTAGAGATTTGTTTAATCGGTCAGGATCTGTTCTCGCTTTCTTTAAGCTTTTGAATTTACCACTTTTCCTATATGATATTTAACAAATGCCTCATTAGAACGGATATATTATGGCCAAAGCTCAGAATCAGATCACGGTCCACAGCCTGATCGATCAGAAAACCTTTATTAAATTCAATAAATTCGATCGTTTCTTCACGCGCCCGAATGCCTGGAACATGCTGATTTTTCCCGGCGTCGCCACGTTCCTGGCGATCATTAACTGGATACTGGGTAACCCCGTTTTCGGCTGGGTACTCTTCGGCATCGGCTGGTTTATCCCGCTCTTCATGTACCTGCTCTTCTACATGAACGTCCTCCGCCAGGCAGAGGAGTTCAACCTCAAAGAGCCCAAGGTCTTCTATACTTTGGAGTTCACTGAAAAGGACATCTTCGTCCGCAACAAAAAAGAAAAAGCCCGCTATCAGTGGTCACAAGTCTATAAAGCCTACCGCACCCGCGAGAATATCTACCTGTACTTCACTGAACTGAATGCCTTCCTCATCCCGCGCGGCACGGTCGTCGATCACAGCATGGATGACCTGTGGGATTTGCTGCAAAAGATGCTTCCGGCAGAGAAGCTCAGCGTAAAAGATCTGAACCTATAAAAAAACACCGGTCCGAAGCGAAGCTCCCCAACCGGCGTCTCATGCTTAATTCAAGCAGAAATTACTCTTCTTCTTCCTCACAGATAATATCGCTACAGCGGACCGTCAAGTAGAGCAGCTCTTCGTCTTGCAACAACATATGTACCTCATAGCCCGTCTCCGTGCGGTAAATCTCATCATATAAATACCAACTCTCGCCGGTGATAGGCTCTGATTCGACAATCTCAGCGTCTTTATAGGTGACTTTATTCAGATCTGTAAAGCCCCCTGAGACATCGAATGTCAACACCAGATCATTGCCGACCATTTGCTGAGTGAGTACCACGGCGTCATGCATGTTGTAATTCGCCTGTATATGTTGAGGAATCTTCTGCGCTTCCTCCACCTTCTCAAACTCGTCCAGAACGGCTTCTGTTTCCTCCCGATTCTTCTCCCCTTCAGCTTCCAGGAGATCGTAGACTTCCTGGGTCACGTAATCGAGGGCGAAGACCCGCATATCGGCGATTTTGGCCTGGATATGTTCCGGGAGGATCTCTTCGAAATACCCCGTCATGAACTCGGAATTCGTCTTGAAAAACGCTTTGGCCTCTTCACGATCGAAAGGAGGACGTTCCTCGAATTCCTTCAGCAAGCGCTCATGTTCTGCCAGCTCTTCAGCTGTCGGCCTGGCTGCTTCGATTTCTTCTTCAGTGAGGCCTTCCTCACGGAGGTCATCCTCCCAACCTTCCGGCCACATGAGTGAGATTTCATCGGGTTCCAGATCATAGAGTTCTTCCTGGAGGTCGACGTACTCCTGCTCACGCTCAGCTCTGAGCCTCTCATAGAGCGCCTCGTCCTTCGTTGCGACCTCATCCAGCACCTTCAGGTCATAATGAAGATCGGTCAAGTTCATCTGCTTATACCATTCTTTGGTCAAGTATTTCATCTGTGTAACCTCCGCTAAGAATTGTTCCATTACGTAGCATAACAGACACTTGAGCTTACGGTAAGCGATTTTCGGCCAAAACAAACGTCCGGCAACAACACTTTAGTTCACCGGACGTCCGCTCAGTTAATGCCAACTGTTTAGGCGTCTTTTTTCTCCGAGACAACTGAGCCGTCTCGGTACTCGGCCATCTCCTGAGCCCGCTTTTCCGCTTCCCGTTTGGTGTCGTGGAGGGAGTCGGCGCGTTCTGCACCGCGAGACTTCACTCCCCACTTCTCTTCATCCTCGCGGTAAGACACGATGACATCCGCATCCTGGTGCTCGGCTCCATCGCCTGCCTCGTGCTGAGTGATGTCTTTGTCCCGAAGTGCCTTTTTCTCAGCGCTGTCAGCATCCGCGGCCCATTCTTTGGCCCGAGCTGTCGCAATCGGGATCGCCCGATCCTCCTCATAGCCGTCAGCGACCATCGCATTCGCAATATCGATCGCCTTGCGGCGGGTGATTTCGTCGAAATTCTTCAGGGAATCCGGATAGTCTTTCTCAGTCCAAGGCATAGCGTGACTCCTTAACTTGATGTGTAACGGCCGCCGCTCACGTGGATGGTCTGGCCGGTCACGTAGCTCGACGCTCTTTCCCACGCGAAAAAGATATAGGCTTCCACCAACTCGACCGGCTGTCCGGGACGCTTGAGCAGGGTGTCCTTACCGAACTCCTCCACGTTCTCCGGTCCGAATGTCGAAGGAATCAGGGGTGTCCAGATCGGTCCCGGCGCCACCTGATTCACGCGGATTTTCTTCTCGGCCAGATTCTGGGCAAGCGAACGCGTAAATGCCGTGATCGCGCCCTTCGTCGCAGCATAATCGAGCAGGTGGTCACTGCCTTCGAAGGCCGTAATTGAAGTCGTATTGATGATGCTCGCATGTTCTTTCAGGTGAGGCATCGCCGCCTGAACCATATAGAACATGGAGAAGATATTCGTCCGGAAAGTTTTCTCCAGCTGCTCCTGACTGATCTCTTCGATCGTATCCTGAGGATGTTGCTCCGCTGCGTTATTGATGAGGATATCCAGCCGGCCAAAACGGTCGACCGTCTTTTTCACCGCCTCCTGACAGAACGCCGGGTCACCGACATCACCGGCGATGAGTAAGCCCTCACCGTCCAGCATATCGATCGCATTCATGGTGTGTTCGGCATCTTCATCTTCATCGAGGTAGACGATCGCAACTTTACAGCCTTCCTTGACGAAGCCCAGGGCAACTGCTCGGCCGATGCCGCTGTCACCGCCGGTGATGAGGGCCACTTTGCCTTTGAGCCGTCCACCGCCGGGATAGTCGTCGTTGAAGAGCGGTTGCAGGTCCATCTTCTCTTCTACGCCAGGACGGGTGTCCAGCTGCTCACCTTCCACGCGCTTACTTTGTTTCTCAATAATATCCAAGTTCTTATTGTCTTTCATTTCTCGCATCTCCTTGATTTACTTGATCAAAGCTTAGCATAGCCTCAGCTTTGCCCCGGATCACAGGCGCTCATCTCACGGAATAGACACAGAATGCTTACAGAATCTTTGGAGAGTTTCCTTCCGCCTCGAGGAGCCTCCGTCGCCTGTTCAGACTCCGGAACATCGACTCCTTTATAATGAAAGCACTACACACATCGGAGGCCACTACTATGAAGACCCTCAAAGCATTCGGCGGTCTGCTCGTTGAAGCATTCAAAGAATGGAAAGCCGATAAGGCATCCCGCCAAGCCGCCGCCCTGTCTTACTACACGATCTTTTCTTTGGCCCCCATAGTCGTCATCGTGATCACCATCCTCGGCTGGATCTATCGCACAGGTGATGTCAGCAGCCTGTTCATGACACAGGTGACCGGCCTGATCGGTGAC
>CAZJTS010000002.1:33016-33416 GCA_964548975.1 uncultured Fastidiosipila sp. | reverse complement strand
AGAATTAGTTTAGATAGTTTCATGGGAATCTCCTCTCACAGGATCACTGAATGTCAGGTTTTTGGTTGTTTTCGGAAGGATGCCGTCCAGCACATAGAGCAGGCACGGCAGGAATAAGATGACCATCAGGAAGGACAGAATTGCTCCTCGACCCAGGACTTCACCCAGTTCGCTGACGATCGCCAAGGTGGATGTATATTGGAGGGATACACCGGCCAAAGTCAGGATCAGCGCCGGCGGCAGGAGCGACGGGATCGCTTCTTTCGCGGTGTTGATCAAGGACTGTTTTTTGGCAAAGCGCTTTCGATTATCCAGATAGTGTTCGGTATAAAGTATCGCGTAGTCGACCGTGGCACCAAGCTGGACCGTACTGATAATGAGGTAGCCGATATATCTCAGT
>CAZJTS010000002.1:0-33006 GCA_964548975.1 uncultured Fastidiosipila sp. | reverse complement strand
AATAGATAAGTTGATCCAGATCGCCAACTCAATAGTGAGCACCAGGATCAAGGGAATGGAAAAGGAGCGGAAAGCCAGCATGATCGTCAAAGCGACCGCCAGGATCGCGAGTCCGTTGACGATAAGGTCATCGGCTTCGATGGTATCTTTCATGTCGAGCATGACGACATTCTCACCGGTCAGGTAATAATCGTCGCCGTAATACTCTCCGGCATAGTCTCTGACCCGTTCCGCCTGAGCGAATGCCCGATCCCCCTCCGCCGGCACTTGAGCCGTAATAATGAAGTGGCTGTAGTTCTCTGACTTCAGCATGGCGATCTGCTCTTCGCCCAGAATTTCTGACGGGATCACCGGATCCGCCGTCGTCACGTAGGCCATGACCGAAATAACATCCGGATCCGCTTCCAGACGGTCGGCCAAAGCCAACTCCTTCGGCACATCGCCTTTCGGTACCATGAGCGACAACTGCTGCTGCTGACCGAACTGTTCCCGGATTGCGGAACGGTCAATGGCAGTCCGGGATCCTTCCGGGTAACCGCCCATGCCATAGATAAATGTATTCTTACGACTGCCGAGGAAGCTCGGCACAATCAGCAGGAGGCAGAGAATCAGCACCGGCCACTTAACCATATGCACGAAGCGACCGATGAAGCTGAAATTCGGCAGTAAGGGTCGATGGGTTGTCTTATCGATGAGCTTGTACATGAGGAGTATCAGTACAGGCATAAAGAACATGACCGAAATGAAACTGAAGACAATGCCTTTGGCCATCACGATGCCGAGATCTCTGCCGAGGCCGAAGCGCATGAATAGGAGCGCGAGAAAGCCGAGCAATGTCGTCATCGCCGACGAAGCAATCGCGGTCAGAGACTTACGCATAGCCATCGCCATGGCCTCATCCGGGCTATGCCCCGCCCGGCGATTCTCATTGAAACGGTTGAGCAGGAAAATGGCATAGTCCATCGAGACGGCCATTTGCAGAACTGCGGCCACCGCCTGCGTGATATAAGACACTTCACCGATGAAGATATTTGTGCCCATATTGAGAATGATGCCGACACCGATGGCCAGCAAAAAGGGCAGCGGCTCAAGCCAGGCGTGCGTGCCCAACAGGAGAATGATTAGAACCAATGGAATAACCACAATCATCAGCTGGGTGATTTCGTTGGTGACTGATTTCTGGGCATTGGCCTCATCTACTAATGCGCCGTCGACCATTACGTCAGGATGTAATGCGTAGATGCGGTCCAGCGTTGCCACGGACTGCCCCTGGTCGGCGGTGACCTGGTAGAGACCGACACCGTCCTTATAGAAGGCTTCCACCATACTCTGGTCCTGGAGAGCCAATGGTCTCGCCACATCCAGACTGTCGTCCAGCCAGAGCACGGATTCGATCCCCTCGGTGGCCTCCAGGCGTTCCTTGACCTGCAAACCTTCCTGGACAGAGGCCAGTGGGAACACCACCCGGGCATTCGGTAAGCTCATGTCGAACTCTTCTGCCAGTTTATCAACCGCTCGGACCGAGTCGGTATTCTGGGGAAGGTAGTCCTGTAAGTTGTAATTCACCTGTACTTGTGTGGCTAAGAGGCCGGTGACGACCACCAGTCCGATAAAAATCGCCAACACAGTTTTCCGATGGTGAATAATCCCTCGGATAAATTTTGTCATGCATACTCCTCAACTTTTTTCCTCTATCTATTATTCGAGATCTGTGGGAAAATTTGCACGACAACTTATCGTCATAGTGTCTATTAGTTAGCAGAGGTGATTTTATGCCCCCCCTTGACCCCAGAACCCAACGTACGAAGGAAGCGCTCCGTGAGGCACTCGGCAAGATCATGGCGCACAAGCCTTTGGCCGAGATTACGGTCAGTGAATTGGCCAAAGCCGCCGGTGTCAACCGCTCCACCTTCTATCTGCATTACCTCAACGTCAGTGAACTCTATGCCGAAATCGAGGACGAATTGCTGGAAGAATTCCGCCGCGGTGTAGAGAGAAACACCGTTCCCGAGCGTGTTGCTATTGAAGCGGAAGGTCCCGGGCTTGACCGCGCCAGCATCAATGTCTTGGCGGAGACCTTCGCTTTTCTCAAACGCCACCAGAATTTCGCCCCTTTGATCCTCTCGGAGTCTTCAGGCAATCGACTGCTGACCATCCTGCTGGGCATCGGTGAAGAGCTGTTCCTCAATGAATGGCGGACGCTCGGCTTTAAGATGAATCAACATGAGGCCGGCTACTTCTATATTTACATCGCGAGCGGCATAATCGGGCTTTTGCGGACTTGGCTCGCGGAGGGCATGGTCGAAAGTCCTGACACAATGGCTGAATATGTGGTGAAGTTCATGACCTTCGGTGCAGCCCCTGAGAAATATGTCAATAATCCTTTAAATAGGGCTTGAAATGATCGGGCACATTGTTAGAATCTACTTGTTGGTTTTACCTTCAATTACTGATAAGAAAGCGAGTGTGACTCGTGAACCCGATACGCATTACAGAGACAGCGCTCCGAGACGGCCATCAGTCCCTGATGGCGACCCGACTGACCACCGAGGAGATCTTACCGATCGTGGATCAGATGGACCAGGCGGGCTATTGGGCTCTGGAAGTCTGGGGCGGTGCGACCTTTGACGCTTCGCTTCGTTTCCTGAATGAGGATCCCTGGGAACGTTTACGTGAGATCCGCAAACGTGTCAAGAACGCAAAACTTCAGATGCTCCTCCGGGGCCAGAACCTCCTGGGTTACAGAAACTATGCGGACGATCTCGTCGAAGCCTTCATTCGCAAATCTGTGGAG
The DNA here is from genome assembly GCA_964548975.1 of uncultured Fastidiosipila sp. GTDB lineage: Bacteria > Bacillota > Clostridia > Saccharofermentanales > Fastidiosipilaceae > JAAYZH01. The sequence goes on along the minus strand of CAZJTS010000002.1, from coordinate 30,212 downwards.
AACGGTATCGATATCATCAGAGTATTCGACGCCTTGAATGACGAAAGAAATCTCCTGACCTCCATTCGCACGATCCGGGAGACGGGCGCGCACTGTCAAGCGGCTATCTGCTACACCACCTCAGAGATTCACACGCTGGATTACTTCACTGATCTGGCTGTGCGCTTAGAAGCTTTAGGCGCGGATTCCGTCTGTATCAAGGATATGGCCGGTATTCTCAAACCCTATACCGCTTACGATCTGGTCAGCCGACTGAAGGCGGTCTTGAAGGTTCCCGTTGAGCTTCATACCCACCAGACAGCCGGCACAGGCGCGATGACCTACCTGAAGGCCGTAGAAGCCGGCGTTGACATTGTCGACACCGCGATCTCGCCTTTGGCCGAAGGGACATCCCAACCCAGCACAGAAACACTCGTGATGACCCTGGAAGGGACGGATCGGGCGAGCGGCATGAACCTGAACCTCTTGGGCAAAATCGCCGATGATGTGAAAGTCATCCGAAATCATTATCGCCAGAACGGAATTCTGAACCCCAAGGTCATGGATGTAGATCCCAAAGCCATTATGTATCAGGTGCCGGGCGGCATGCTCTCGAATCTTTTGTCCCAACTCCAACAGGCCGGTGCGGAAGACAAGTACGAGGCGGTGCTGGAAGAAGTCCCGCGCGTTCGTAAGGACCTGGGCTATCCGCCGCTGGTGACACCCATGTCCCAGATGGTCGGGACGCAGTCGGTCTTCAACGTGCTGTCAGGTCAACGCTACAGCATGGTGCCGAAGGAGATTAAGGACTATGTCAGAGGCGCGTACGGTAAGCCGCCGGTAGCGATCTCGCCTGATATCCGGCAGATCATCATCGGCGATGAGCCCGTGATCGACCGGCGGCCGGCGGATCTGCTCGCCCCAGAGCTCCCGGCAGCCCGCAAGGCCAGCAAAGCCTGGGCCAGGTCCGAGGAAGATGTGCTGTCCTATGCCCTCTTCCCTCAGCCTGCCGAGCATTTTTTTGAGACCCGTGACAACACCGAACCCGAGGAGGAGACAGTGCCTGTGATTACTGTCAGCATGCCATGAGAGAGAAACTCCGTAGATTATTTAATAGAGATATTGAGTACATCGATGAATATGTCGACGATGTCGTGGACGAAGCCATCGACGATGAGACGAAACTCGTCATTGCGGTGACTGTGGCGGCTCTTGCCTCAGGTCATCAGGACAAGCATTATCGCATTCGATCAATTAGAAGGGTGAACTAAAATGAAAAAGTACAAAGTCCGTGTCAACGGCAAAGAATACGAGGTCGAAATCGAGGAGCTTTCGGCAGAGGCAGAAGCTGTTTCGGTCGAGCCGGCTGCTCCGACTCCTCCTACTCCAGTTCCCGTCGCTTCCGGCGGCAGCACTCAGGTCAAAGCCCCGATGCCGGGCTCGATCAATGACCTGAAGGTCAAGGCCGGCGACAGGGTTCAGAAGGGCGACGTACTTCTAATCCTGGAAGCCATGAAAATGATGAATGAGATCGTGGCGCCCCGGGAGGCGACTGTCTATTCAGTGGCTGTGGCCAAAGGCGATGCTGTTTCTACGGGCGACCTGCTCGTTTCCCTGGAGTGAAAAATTAACCTATGAATATCATTGAATTTCTGACCAATGGTGTCATGAACCTCACCTGGCAGCATCTGATCATGTGGGCGATCGGCGGGATACTCATTTATTTGGCAATTTCCCGCAACTATGAACCGACACTCTTGCTACCCATCGGCTTCGGGGCGATTCTCGTGAACCTGCCCTTCTCCGGTGCCGTTACGCAATTGATCAACGGCACCCCCGTAGAAGGTGTGTTGGATACGCTGTTCAATGCCGGTATTGCCAATGAACTTTTCCCTCTGCTTTTATTCATCGGTATCGGGGCAATGATCGACTTCGGCCCACTGCTGTCGAATCCCTTTATGTTGCTCTTCGGCGCCGCGGCTCAGTTCGGCATCTTCTTTGTCCTGGTTTTATCCACTGCGTTGGGCTTCGACCTGAGAGATGCCGCGTCCATTTCGATTATCGCTGCCGCGGACGGGCCTACTTCGATTTTCGTCGCCAACTTCTTCGAGTCCAGCCTGATCGCACCGATCACGGTCGCCGCCTACAGCTATATGGCGCTGGTGCCGGTTATCCAGCCGCCGGCCATTAAGCTCGTCACGACGAAGAGTGAACGCCGGATACGCATGGACTACAATCCGCGCTCGGTCTCCCAAAAGACGAAGATCCTCTTCCCCATTCTCGTCACCATGATCACCGGCCTGATCGCGCCTACCGCGGTATCGCTGGTCGGTTTCCTCATGTTCGGTAATCTGATCCGGGAGTGCGGCGTCCTCGACAGCCTGTCCCAGTCCGCACAGAAGGAACTGGTCAACATCATTACCATTCTGCTCGGCATCACCATCGCCTCCAGTATGCAGGCGGAGACCTTCGTTAACCTGCGCACGCTGATGGTCATCGGCCTTGGCTTAGTGGGCTTCATCATGGATACGATCGGCGGTGTCCTCTTCGCGAAATTCCTCAACCTTTTCCGCAAGACGAAGATCAATCCCATGATCGGAGCCGCGGGAATCTCCGCCTTCCCGATGAGCTCGCGCGTGATCCAGATGATGGCGACGGAAGAGGATCCGGAAAACTTCATTCTGATGCATGCGGCCGGCGCCAACGTCTCGGGGCAGATCGCCTCCGTCATTGCCGGTGGCCTGATCATGGCGCTGGTGCCCTAGGAGAATAATTATGGACTTCCTCATCACTGCTTTGAAAATCGCCGCCACCGGCCTCATCGGCATCTTCACCGCCATCCTAGTCATTTATCTGGTGATCCTGCTCCTCGCCTTTGCTTTCCCCGAGCGTAAGCGCATCAGGCGTCTGATCTCCAGGCGCACGGGCGAAGTGCTGAGTGAGGAAGAGCTGAGGGACAACTAGCCCCCCTTGTTCTTGAAATTTCCCTGAGAATGGGCTAAGGTCAAAGCAACATCTTGAAAGTGCGGGTCACTACGCTTGAGTCGTCAGAGATTTCAGCCATTAGCCAAACTAAAACAGTCGCGCATTCCGGCGTACATTTCTACCCATGCCTTAGAACTGAGCGATTTTCGCCAGGATATGAAGCGCATGGTCATCCCTGTCCTGATTGAACAGTTCGCTGCTGTCCTCATGGGCATGATCAGTACCATCATCTCTTCTCAACTCGGTCCCACCGCCATCTCGGCCATCGGGTCGGTCAGCGTCCTGACGATGCTCATCATCAGCGTTTTCTCCTCCCTTTCCACCGGCGGCACGGTAGTGGTCGCGCAGTATATCGGCCGGGGTGATCGGGCCAAAGCCAACAAAGCGGCCGTCACTGCCTTACTGAGTACCGCCCTCTTACTCCTGATCCTCATTACGAGCGTCTTGGTCTTCCGGCGTCAGCTGATCGCCCTCCTCTTCGGCTCTGCTGGCCCGGCGGTCACAGAGCTGGCCTTGGAGTACCTCACGGTCATCTGCTTCTACTTCTTCCCCTTTGGGATGACGAGCATGAGCCTCGCACTGCTGCGCGGATCCGGCGATATGAAGACCCCGATGAAAGTGTCCCTGGTGACAAACCTGGTCAGCGCGGCGATCAGTTACCCCTTGATCTACGGCTTCGCTCCTCCTTCGGCCGGTGCCGGTCTGGGTGTTCGCGGCGCAGCCCTCGGCATGGCCATTGCGCAGACCGTAGGTCTGGTATTGGTGATTCGAATCCTGCTTTTTGGCCATCGCAGCATCGACCTGCGCTATGAAAAACTCTACCTGATCACGCCGCAAATTCTGAAAAACATTCTCTTCTTCGGGCTCCCTGCAGGCGCTGAACAGCTGATGTTCAACGGCGGGAAGCTACTGGTCCAGACATTTATTATGGGCTTGGGGACGGCGGCCATTGCGGCCAATAGTATAGTTAATTCGATTTCCGGACTTGTGACGGTCGGCGGGAATGCGCTGGCGATTCTCGCCACTACCCTGGTCGGTCAGTTGCTGGGCGCCGGCCAAAAGAATAAGGCGCGCAAGTGGAACATCTACATCACGACATTCGCCTGTCTGATTAATCTCGGGATAGCGTTGATCTGCCTGCCTTTGATCGGCTTCATTGTCAGGGCGTATACGACGGATCCTGCCACTGTGAGCTTGGCTCGCAATCTGGTCTTGTCCTATCTGCTGGTGATGCCCTTCGTCCATGCGCCGTCCTTCGCCATCCCTTCAGGTTTAAGAGGCGCAGGCGATGTCCGCTTCACAATGATCATCGCGGTTATCTCGATGTGGATCATGCGGGTGGGCGCCAGTTATGTGCTGGCGGTGGTGTTTAAGCTTGGGGTCTTCGGCATCTGGATCGGCATGTATCTGGACTGGGTGGTGAGAGCACTCTTCTATGTGCCACGTACCTTGGGCCGTAAATGGCTGGAGCAAAAATCGCTGTCTTAGATCGCGAGCGGGCGAGCCAGACCCAACTCCTCGAGTTTCCTGCGCACCATGTCGAAATCCTGCCAAAGCTCGGCTTTACTACGCTGATTACGCAAGACATAGGCCGGGTGGAAAGTCGGCATTATCCAGTAGGGGCCTTTCTGGATCCACTGACCTCTTAACTGCGTGATTTTACCGTCGAAGTCACCTGTAAAGTATTTATAGGCGGAACTGCCGGCGAGCACAATAACTCTCGGCTTCACGAACTTGAACTGTTCATTCAGCAACGGGCGACATGCCTTTGCTTCTTCCAGGGTGGGGTCGCGATTCTCCGGCGGCCGACATTTCACAATATTGCCGATATGAAAAAGCTCCGGACCCAAATCCAGCGCTTCAAGTAAGGTATTCAGTAATTCTCCGGAACGGCCGACGAAGGGCAAGCCTTGCTCGTCCTCCTTCTGTCCCGGTCCCTCACCGATGATCATCAGCGGGGCATTGATGCTGCCACGCCATACGACAGCCTGGGTGCGGGATTTGTGTAACTCACATTCGGTGCATGTCTGACAGCGCTCAACAAAATGCTGCCAGGGCGTTTGCGGCGGTGTCTGTACCTGATCTGTCGCCATTAGATTGCCACCATCGTCACGCCGTCATTGCTGCGTGCCCAGTCCGGATCATGGCGGAACGCCGGGTCCAAATCCAGAAGTCTGCGGCCTTGTTTATCGAAGGGTCCGAACATCTCGCCCGGACAGAAAGCCTTGATTTTGGCCTGTCGTGCCTGCTCGAAGAGTTCCCCTCTAACAGCACTTCGGATCGATCCCCCCTGACCCGTCGAGCCATAACCATGAATAATCTTGACGCGTTTCACACCGATACGCCGCAAAGTCATCAGCTCAAGCTTCAGCCTCTTCAAGGCAACTTCGGTGGAGGGCTGATCTGATTTCAAATTAATTTCCGTAGTAGAATTCTTATTTCCCATACAATTCCCCCCTTCTAAGTTCACCCATTCCTAATAACAAATAAAAAGGGCCCCTGCCCCGGCAGAGTAGATACCCTTGAATTTGCCTACCCCCTTGACTCATTTCACTCTAATCGGTATAGTGGGCGGTTATTTAAAATAATCATAGCACGAAACAGCGGGAGATATCAAACGCAGGCAGTTACGGGCTCTAACAGAGCGTAACCACCTCATACTTCAGCAAAAGTTCAGCAATCTCAGCCTCAGAAACACATAACACACGCTCCGGCGGGTCAATCTCGAATAGTTCACAAGAGCTTGAAGCACAATAGACATTCATCTCGAGCTGTAAGATTTTGTGCCAGGCCCAGACGCAGGGGTGTTCTTCGTCAAGACTTTTTACGGCCTCGCCGAGCAACAAAAAAGCCGTGCTGGCGTTTCCGGCATTCGTGAGACCATCAATAATATCCGCCAGGAGTTTCCGAGCTTCCGGGCTATCTTCTTCCCCAATCCGGTTTTTGGACAGATAAAATAGCTTCGGCCGTCCCTTTCCCTCATCGAGGCTTAGGAGCGACAGCTCGGTGGCGATCCTCAAGTCAAGCATGTTCTCCACTTGAGTCATTTGAGATCACTCAACCCTTCTAAGCGGCGAATCGCGCGTGGCACCGCGTCTTTGCTGTTGCGCCAGGGCTCATTCTGATTTCTATAGTCGAATTTCAGGGTGAACCACTCGACGTCGTCAGTGAGTTCTTTGAAGTGGGCGTTTTGTAATTTGGCCAAATCCCGGACAAAGGCTGCCGCCTCTTTCTGTTTCAGATGGACAGCAGCACCGTTGAGCAGTTGGCCGGTGTGCGCAAGGCAGAAGCCCTGGCCTTCCCTGAACTTGCGCCGGAAATCTTCATCTTGAGTGTATTGCCAGAAGACGACATCGATGTAGCGATCCATGGTCTCGTTCAGGCGATCGCAGATGACGCAGGCGTCGCTGCGGCTTTGGAGGCGATCGGCGGCTTTGGCTAGACCTTCCTTCCAATTACCGCGATTGCGCGAGAAGAGCCCCCCGCCCTCATCGCTGGGCTGTGCTTGGGCCAAAGTCTGCTCCAGATCCTGAGACAGCTCCTGGAGATGCGTATGGAGCATAAGTGCCAGACCGAGGCGGTTCTTCTGGGAGTTATAGAGGCTGGTCAAGTGCTGGGAGCAGAAGCCTTTGGCATTCGTGTGGACCCGGTGGTCGGCTTCCATTAAGGAAGGGCCGAGATAATACTCGATCAGGGCCTCAGTTCTTACGCGATCGAGCTCACAGAGCGGACAAATCGCCTCCTGATTGAAAGCATCATTCACCGGTATGGTATAGATCTGTTCTTGTTTAGCCATAGTTCTCCTCTAAAGTTGTCTGGGCTGTCGGACTCTGGGGTCGACGACTTTGCGGCAACTGACATTGACGCTCAAAATATTGATTGATGTATAGTTCTCGACTTGTTCCAGCAGGATTTGCTGGACTTCCAGCATGACGTCTTGGGCATTGTAGCCATAAAACAAGCTTAATTCCACATGTAAGATCGCGCCGTAAACTTCTTTTCTCACCTTGACGGAGTACACGCGGGCCAAGCCCTGGACGTCCTTGACCAGTAAGCGGATGAGCGCTGCCAGAGCTTCATCGGTGATGATGTAAGAGCCTAAACTCGAAAAGGTTGGTCGGACGACTGTTCGCTCACTTTCAGAAAAGGGACTAGGGCTCTGGTCTCTGCGCCGTCTCAGTAGTTTCAAAGGGTCCTGGAAGTAGCCGGAAAATTCGTGCTTGATCTCCATGCTGGAGACCGGGATGGTGTGGCTACCTTGGGTCATGCGGGTGGTTTTTGCCTGACGGCGTTCCTCGGAGCTTGCGACATCCTCGATCTTGATAGTCTCGAGCGGATGGGTCAGCCAAAGGTTGTCGCAGATCTTGGTGATCATGTTATCGGAGGTGCCCAGGATCATGATACGGTCGGGCTTTTTCTCCAGTAAAGTTCTCCGCATGTTCGCTGCTCGGGAGTCGTCCTGGAAAATGGCTTGGCGAACGGATTCAATTTTTGTGTTAGCTTTTTTGGCCGAAGAACCTGCCACAATGCGGCCACTCTCGATCAACAGGCCGTCATCGATGAAGTAGCGAAACTTTCGGTCGGTTGCAACCTGGAGGGCGCGTGTGGATTTGCCCGTGCCGGATGAGCCGACAAAGGCAACTACTCTGATCTTGCTTAATTCTCTGCGCTGGGTCGCACGCTGACGTTCTTCTTCGTTCAGTTGTCTTTGGCCAACGGCATCCGCCAGACGGTCCAGAGGATTCAAAGAGCTCAATGAACCGAAAAATTCTTCACGACGGTCGTTTGCGGTTGGCGCCGGCGCCGGAGTTGACGTGCGAATATTGCGTTGCTGGGTTTGCGCTTCGCGGGGCGCTCTTTTTGTCGCCGGATGTTGGAACTGTTCAACGACGGACCGTGGGTCGGTGCTGCCCCTGGGACTTTGGGTGCTCGGTCTGGCAGGCGCCTGGCGAATTTGGCGCGAACGTTCCTCAGCTGCTTTTAGTTCAGCCTCCTTGCGCTTTTTGCCGGGTTTATTCCCTAAAAATGGGAAGAGAAATGCCACTTAGAGCCTCCCTTACGCTTCGTCCGTTTCCCAGTTATGGAACACTTCTTGCACATCGTCGCTGTCTTCCAGCTGATCGATCAGCTTCTGCATGCGCTCGGCGTCCTCCTCCTCGAGGCTGACATAATTGTCTGCGACCGGACCAACGCTACTGTCTGCGATTTCCAGGCCTTCAGCATCCAGCGCATCCCTTACCGCTTCATAATTCTGAGGTGAAGTAGAAATCAGATACGCTTCACCGAGATTCTCAAAATCGTCTGCGCCCGCCTCCAGAGCGAGCATCATCACTTCTTCTTCATCCAAGTCTTCGGAGTCAAGGTAGATCTGGCCTTTGTCCTGGAACATGAAACCGACACTGCCCTTCGTCCCGAGATTGCCCCCGTGCTTATCGAAAGCATGGCGCACCTCACCGGCGGTGCGATTGCGGTTGTCAGTCAGTGTTTGGACAATTACCGCCACACCTGAGGGACCGTAGCCTTCATAAATGATTTCTTCGAAGTTCTCGCCTTCACCATTCCCCGCAGCCTTCTGAATGCTACGATTAATGGAATCGTTCGGCATATTATTGGATTTCGCTTTGGCGATAACGTCTTTCAGTCTTGTATTGCTGTTCGGATCCGCGCCACCGTCTCTCACGGCGACCTGGATCTCACGCCCTAACTTCGTAAAAATCGCGCCTCGCTTCGCGTCCACCGCACCTTTTCTGCGTTTGATGTTGTTCCATTTTGAATGTCCGGACATACCTATTCTCACCTGTTCTTATAGTTTCGTTGAATCAGTAGGGTTTACTGATCTAAAGTTTTTCGTCACCCATCATTATAGTACAGATTAAGGGGCGTGGTGTGGGGGCGGTCTCCGGGTTGGTTGGGTTGGTTGATCACAAAACTAGAGAATTTGGCCAATTATAAGTTGTTGGGTAATATTTGGCAGGGTTGCCGCACAAGCTTGCTGAAGAAGTCACCACTGATTATTAGTTCGGTAATTTTCAGTGGAGTTGTCGCACACACTTTCTGAAGAAGTGTCCTCTAATAAAATATTGGATACTTTCGCCTTTCTCACCAAACTCAAGAAAATGTCCCAACGCTTTATATAACTAGGTACTTTGGGCAATATCTCGAGTATGGTGAGGAGCTAGGTGGAGCGGCGCATAAACTGCAATCCAGACCACAAGTTTTTCGCCGCTGCGCATAACCTGCAATCCCGACCACAATTTTTCTGCCGCAGAGCATGACCCGTGATACAATACCTCCATGACATCAGAGGAGATCTGACCATGAGCGTCGAGACACAAGAGCAGCTAAAAATCAGCGACAACAGCAACGAAAGTAGAAGCGAGCACACTACTAAACCACCCACACAAGACACGCTCAAAAGCTTGGCTGTTGATTTGCGTAGCCTCGTCTTTTATCGCGACCTATTAACATTAGAACCCTTAAAAGAATATTTAACTCTGCTGGACCTCCTCACAGATCCCAACGCTGAAGCTGAGACACTCACGGAACAGTATGCACTTTGGAACTACGAGCTACTTCAATCTTCCGCAGAAAGTTCCTGGGCATATTGGCTCGCTGGTGAAATATTGCGCTCGGTGAACCCCCTAACTAAAGCGCCGGAAGCCCCTTCTCAGCAATGGCGCGAGGCGCTAGAGAAGGAAGTACAGACGCTCCTACTAGCAATTGATACCGATGGGGCAGCACTCAGCACCCGCATCAGCAAAAAAGCTGTGCTCTACGACAGTGGAAAAACCTCACCCAACCCTACCACCGCTCAAGGCACCACCCAAAGCTTTGCTGAAACCCGACACCAACTCACAAACTATAAACCACAACAATACCGCGAAGCAGCAGAAAGCATCCTACTGTATCATCGCCGCTTCGGCCATGGCCTCCCCACGGTTTATAAAGCTATGCTCGCTACACCGGACGGTATTACAGGCATAACTAGGCTCGATCCGATCCTGCCTGAAGAGCTTTTCGATTACAGCGGCAACCTCGAGAAACTCACGGAGAATACAGAGAACTTTCTCCACGGCAAGGCCGCTTCGCATGTGCTGCTTTATGGGACGCGCGGCTGCGGGAAGTCATCCGCCGTCAAAGCCATGCTCAATCGCTATGAACAAGACGGCCTCCGCCTGATCGAGATCAATCCCCGGCACCTCGGCGGTCTGGGAGAGCTGATGGACCGCATCGCCGAGTCTAAGCTGCGTTTTATCCTCTTTATCGATGACCTGAGTTTTCAGTCGACAGATCAGGACTACACGCAACTAAAGAGTTTCCTTCAAGGAGGCGCGCTCGACCTGCCTGATAATTGCCGACTTTATGTGACCTCCAATCGACGCCACCTGGTGCTGGAGCAGCTGGATGCCACTGAGCAGGAGCTCTATGCCAATGACGGGCTTGATGAGCGCATTTCACTTTCCGACCGTTTTGGCCTGAAGCTTCACTTCCTGAAACCCCTTATGCGTGAGTATCTGGAAGTCGTGGAGTTCCTTGCCGAGAAGGCCGGGATTCCGCTGCCGAATGCGGAACTTGAGCGCGCAGCCACCGCCTATGCGACCCGGGTGGGGCACCGCTCTCCCAGAGAGGCGCAGCTTTTCATGCAGGAATTTTTGGCCAAAGACCGGTTCTTATAGCCTTTTTCTAATAAATACGGCATACTTCTAACGTTTTACTAGAAAAGGATTGAAACTATGAATCAGAAACATGAAATTGAACGCCGCCGTACCTTTGCGATCATCTCGCACCCGGACGCCGGTAAAACGACTATAACGGAAAAATTCCTCCTCTACGGTGGTGCTATCCACGAGGCCGGCTCTGTCAAAGCCCGCAAGGCCGCCCGCCACGCGACTTCAGACTGGATGGAGATCGAGAAGCAGAGGGGCATCTCTGTCACGTCTTCGGTGATGCAGTTCGAGTACGACGGATTTTGCATCAATATTCTGGATACCCCGGGGCATCAGGACTTCTCGGAAGATACCTATCGCACGCTCTGTGCGGCGGATGCGGCGGTCATGTTGATTGATGGGGCCAAAGGTGTCGAGCCGCAAACCATCAAACTCTTTCAGGTCTGCCGCTTGAGAGGGATCCCGATCTTTACTTTCGTCAATAAAATGGACCGCGCAGCGCAGAATCCCTTCGATCTCATGGATGAAATTGAGAAAGTTCTGGGGATTCAGGCAGTGCCTTTCAACTGGCCGATCGGCACGAGTGGCGACTTCAAAGGCGTATACGATCGCCGCAAGCGACAGGTGGAGCGTTTCGATCCCGCCAAACAGGATCACGGCGCATCCCGCGTCAATGTGACAGTCAAGTCGGTCGATGACCCGGAACTCGGTGACATGATCGGGGCTTCATATCAGGAAGACTTAATCGGAGATATCGAGCTTTTGGACATCGCCGGCGATAGTTTCGACCTCGAAGAAGTTTTACAAGGTCAACTCACCCCGATGTTCTTCGGGTCTGCGATCACGAATTTCGGTGTTGAGACATTCTTACAGAGCTTCCTCGACATGGCCCCCGCCCCGACCCCACGCAACAGCGATCAAGGGACGATTGATCCGCACGATGATGCTTTCCGAGGCTTCGTGTTCAAAATCCAGGCGAACATGAACCCCGGCCACAGAGACCGCCTGGCTTTCCTCCGCATTGTCTCAGGAACGTTCAAGAAGGATATGGAAGTGATCAATGTCCGCTCGGACAAGCAGCTTCGCTTGCAGCAGCCGCAGCAGTTCATGGCTCAGGATCACAAGTCTGTTGACACGGCCTTCGCCGGTGACATTATCGGCCTATTCGATCCGGGCAATTTCCGGATCGGTGATTCACTCTGTGTCAAAGGCGCTGAGGTGGACTTCGAAGACATCCCCGTCTTCCCCCCTGAGCACTTCGCTCGAATCTCTGCAACCGACTCCCTGAAACGCAAACAGTTCCTCAAAGGCATGGAGCAGTTGGCGCAGGAAGGTACCATCCAGATGTATAAGCAACCCGACATCGGTACGGAGACCTTCGTAGTCGGCGTCGTCGGTATCTTGCAGTTCGATGTATTGGAACAGCGCCTAAAGAGTGAGTACAACGTCAATATCCGTCGCCAAATGCTGAATTATCGCTTCGCACGTTGGATTCGCTTCAACGACCAGGCAGAGCAAAGAGATCCTGCTGAACTCAACATTACGAGCACGTCGCTCCTCGTTCAGGATCACCTGGACAACCCGGTCCTGCTTTTCGAATCAGATTGGGCGATCACCTGGGCTTTGGACAGAAATAAAGGTTTGGAACTGCTGGAAATCAATGATTAAGGTGGCAGGATTCGCAAATCCCGAATACCTCTAATCTGTGATGGGTTGGCTGGAATCCCGCAGCAGTGAGTTGCGGTTCCAGATCTTCAACCGGACATAAATCCAGAGCAATCCGGCGGTGGCACTCCTCACAAACGGCATAATGGTTGTGGCCGTTGACTTCCAGGTGGTAAAAAACGCTCTCCGAATCCGGTGGACTGATCTGTTGAACCAGGCCTTTCTCCATGAAGAGTTCGAGATTTCGATAGACCGTACTGAGCCAGAGATCTTCGGTGCCGGCTTGTTCATGAAGTTCCTTGGCTTCGAGTGGTGTCTCACTGGCAAGCATGACATCCAGCATTTTGATTCGAGCATCCGTGCGCCTGATCCCGGCTTTTTTTAAGATCGATTCAGCTGACAAGTTCCCCATAGATTCCCTCCTTAGATGCGCCGGCGTCTTTGGCCACTCTGCCTGCCGCGGTTGATCACCACAGTGAGGAAAAGGACAAGCACACTCAGCACAACAATCGAGCCGCCCGGCGCCAGATCGAACTGATAGGACAAGAAGACACCCACCGCAGAATTGAATGCAGCAATGGCGATCGCGGCGATCAGGGTGCGAAGGTAGCTCAGATGAAGCTGCATGGCAGCGGCATAAGGCAGTACCAAAAGCGATGAAATCACCAAGGTCCCCACACTGCGCGAGGCGATACCGACCGTGAGGGCGGTCATCACCGTGAACAATACTTCGACCACCTGCGTCCGGATCCCGGCGAGCCGTGCGGCCTTCGGATCGAAAGTGACGAAGAAGATTTCTTTATAGAACACAATACTTAGTAAGATCACGAGCAAGGACAATATCAATGTGATGTTGCGCTCTTCGGCAGAAATCGCGACGATGCTTCCGAAGAGGTAAGACTGAAAGCTCCTCCCCGCTCCGGCAAAGCCGGAAAATATACCCGCCAGACCCACAGCCAACGCGAGGATCACCGCTGTAGAGATCTCCGCATAACGCGGATACACGCGCCTGATCAGTTCAAGCAGGATAGCCGCCAGAATGGTTCCTGCCAGCGAGAAGAGGATCGGATTCTGGTTCAAGATCACGCCCAGTGCAACACCGGCCAAAGCCGAGTGCGCCAACGCATCCCCCATATTCGATTGCCTCCTCAGCACTACCACCTGTCCGATACAGGCCGCCGCTGCGCCCACCATAACCGCGACCAGCACCGCCGTGCGCATAAACCCATAGGAAAACATCTCAAACATGCGCATCACCCGCCAGTCCCTCATGATCCGCACAATTGTGGCTGTGGATATGCGGGGTCACTTCGTAACCATAGAGGCGACTGAAAAACTGCTGATCCAAGGTGCCGCGAACTTCGTGCTCGAAGAAGCCGTCCACCCCCAGACAAAACAAGCGGTTCGCATGCGCTGTCACTGCCGCCATATCATGGGACACCATCAGAATCGTGAGGCCCATCTCCTGCTTCAATTTCTCGAGCAGATCATAGAACAGTCCTTCCGACCGCTCATCAATTCCCGACGTCGCTTCATCCAGAATAAGTAATTCCGGCCGATTCACCAAAGCCCGCGCCAAAAAAACGCGCTGTTGCTGCCCACCGGAGAGTTCGCCGATCCGTTTTTTGGCCAGATCACGCACACCCGTCAGGCCCAAAGCATCCAGTGCAAGCGCCTGATGTTCACGTTTTACAGGTCGGCCAAAGCCCACCTTGCGATACAAATTCGCCTGCACCACTTCCAGGACAGTCGCCGGAAACGCAGGGTTAAGGTCAGCGTTATTCTGCGCAATGTAGCCGATGCGCTCCCAATTCGAAAAGTCCGTTTTACCGAATATGCGAATCTCACCGACCTGAGGTATAAGCTCACCCAAAATCAACTTCAGAAGCGTGCTCTTACCCGCCCCATTAGAGCCGACAATCCCCGCAAAATCCTGTCGATTGACCTGAAATGAAACATCTCTCAGGACGTCTGTATCACTGTAACTGAATGAAATATCATGAACCGCCAAGGGTTGATCTAGCATGAAAGTGCCCTTTCGTAATCGAGTATTAACTGATTACAATGGTAGCTTTTTTGCGAATAGTTCGCAAGATAAGGTTTACATTTCTGTGGTCTCAATTTCAACATATGCTCGGTTCATAAGTTGTAATCCGGACCACAAAATGTAGGTAGTTACTCAGCCCAGAACGGCCCCAACCCTGTAAATCGCTCATAACGCTGTGCCAGCAACTCTTCAACCGATTCACGGGCTTCACGGATCTCGGCCAAAGCCCGGACAAAGTACTCCTTAATACCAAAAGCGACTTCCTCCACATGCTGATGGGCCCCCTCGCCGGGTTCCACAATAATCCCATCGGCGATGCCAAGCTCGAGCAGGTCTTTGGCCGTGATATGCATAATATCCGCAGCTTCGCGTTCGCGGGAGGCGTCCTTCCAGAGCAGAGAGGCAAAACCGCGAGGTGAAATAACCGAATAAATCGCATTGGATAGCATGGCTAAGCGATCTGCGACGGCGATGCCGAGCGCACCGCCACTGCCGCCCTCCCCTATAACCACAGAGATAATGGGCACCTTAAGCTGAGACATTTCGGCAAGATTCTTTGCGATGGCTTCACCCTGGCCGCGTTCCTCGGCGCCGATGCCACAGAAGGCACCTGAAGTGTCGACGAAGGTCAATACGGGTCGGCCAAATTTCTCGGCCTGGCGCATCAGTCGCAGGGCTTTGCGATAGCCTTCCGGGTGCGGCATGCCGAAGTTACAGAGATTATTCTCTTCAAGGTTGCGGCCTTTGCGTTCCGCAATGACCGTCACCGGCTCACCGTTGAGAATGGCCAGGCCACCCCAGATTGCGGCATCTTCACCGTAAAGGCGATCGCCTTTCAGCTCGAAGAAATCGTCGAAGATCAAAGGCAGGTAATCCATGATGTTGGGCCGGCCTTTGGCCCGAATAATATCTAAGCTCTCAGACGCCAGGGTCTGAGGGATTGAACCGTCCACATTGCGTACAATATCTGCCATCACCGTAGGTTCAACATAGGTTGAAGTGGACGGTTGATGAAACTTCAGGAGCGATCCCAACGTTTGGCGGATGCGGTGCCGGGGGACAATGTTATCCAGGAATCCGTGGCTCTGTTGGAACTCAGCGCGCTGGAAGTCATCAGGGAGTTTCTGAGAGATGGTGCCTTCGATCACGCGGCGACCGGCGAAGCCGATGATGCTACCGGGTTCGGAGAGGATGATGTCGCCCAAAGATGCAAAACTGGCGGTCACCCCACCGGTTGTGGGGTCGGTCATGAAAGAGATGTAGAGCAGGCCGGCCTCAGAGTGGCGAGCCACAGCCGCCGAAGTGGAAGCCATCTGCATTAGAGAAACGATCCCCTCCTGCATCCGGGCGCCACCCGAAACAGAGAACAGAACCACCGGTAGCCGTTCCTCAAGCGCACGCTCGAAGAGTCTTACGACCCTTTCGCCGAGTGCTGCGCCCATAGAGCCCATGATAAATCGCGAATCCATCGCACCGAGCATGCAAGGCTCACCTTCGATGGTGCAGCGACCTGTGACAATCGCATCGGCCAGGCCGGTTTCAGCCTGTAGACGGTGGAGCTTTTCTTCATAGCCGGCGAAATCGATGGGGTTCAGAGAACGGAGTGATTTATCCATCTCTGCGAAACTGTCTTCGTCAGCGACCAGCCAGATTCGTTCCCAGGCATTGATGCGGAAGTGATGATGGCAGAGCAAGCAGACTTGATTCGCCTTCTCGAATTCTTCACGGAACATGACCCCTGAACAGGCCGGACACTTGATCCAGAGATCGTCCGGAATCGGCTGCTGATAGGCGAAGGGGCGGCGTTCCTGCTCACCGTCTTCCACATGTTCACGGCGAGACTCGGTCTGGCGCGCGTCGAACAGGACCGCTTCGTCCTGTACACGCTTTTTTACATTGGAAAATAATTTATCGGCCATCTCAGCCCTCCTGTAGACTTTCGAGGAATTGGGGTGTCTTGCGCCCTAAGTAGCCAATATCGTAATTCCCCTCGATGAATTCCGGATCCCTGAGAATTGCCAAGTGGAAGTCGATGTTGGTCGGCACGCCCACCACTGTGAATTCCGTTAGTGCACGGCGCATGCGGTAAATCGCCTGCATGCGGTCAGGGGCGGTGACGATGACTTTGGCCAATAATGAGTCATAGTACGGCGGGATCTCATAGCCCTGATAGATAGCGCTGTCGACCCGGACGCCGTTGCCGCCGGGCAAGAGCAGAGCCTCGATGACGCCGGGGGAGGGCCGGAAACTCTGTAAGGGCTCCTCGGCATTGATTCTGCATTCGATAGAATGACCCCGGAACTTGATATCCTTCTGGCGGTAGGCCAAAGGCTCGCCTGCCGCGACCCGGATCTGCTCCTGTACGAGATTCACGCCGCTCACAGCCTCGGAGATCGGGTGCTCCACCTGGATACGGGTGTTCATTTCCATGAAATAAAAACGCCCATCCCCGTCGACCAGGAACTCCAGGGTGCCGGCGCCGGGATAACGAATTTCTCTGGCGAGATTCACGGAAGTCTCATACATCGCCTGGCGCGTGGCTTCCGTGATGAATGGCGAACGCGCTTCTTCCAGAATCTTCTGGTTGCGGCGCTGAATGGAACAGTCGCGGTCCCCCAGGTGGATGACGTTCCCGAAACGGTCGCCCAACACCTGGACCTCGACGTGATGCGGATTATTGATGAAACGCTCGAGATAGACCCGGTCATCGCCGAAGACGGCTCTCGCTTCCTGACGCGCCGCCATATAGGCGCGAGTCAGATCCTCAGGGGTTTCGGCAAGCCGCATACCGCGACCGCCGCCGCCGGCCGTGGCCTTGACCATGATCGGATAGCCGATCTCCTGAGCGGCCTGCTGGGCTTCACCAATGGTATCAGGCAGGTTCTTGCTACCGGGGATCACGGGAACGCCCGCTTTCAGGGCGGTGTTCTTCGCCGTGGACTTATCGCCCATCTGCTGGATGGTTTCACTGGATGGGCCGATGAATGTCACCCCGACTTTGTCGCACATCCGGGCGAAAGCAGGATTCTCCGACAGGAAGCCGAAACCCGGGTGGACGGCCTCCGCCCCGGAAACGGTACAGGCCGCCAGGATTGCCTGCGCATTAAGATAGCTGTCAGCCGAAGAGGCGGGACCGATACAGATGGCCTCATCGGCCAGCTGAACATGAAGCGCATCCCGATCGGCTTCCGAGTAAACCGCCACCGTCCTGACACCCATATCCCTACAGGCGCGCAGAATGGTCACGGCAATTTCTCCGCGGTTGGCAATCAAGATCTTGCGAAACATAGGAAACTCCTTCTACTCACCGATCGCGAACGTCATTTCGAGCTGGCAGCACAGTTTGTCGCCGACGTAGGCTTTGCCTGAACCCGTACCGACCGGCCCGCGCATCTGCCCGATCTTCACTTCGATCCTAAGGAGATCGCCGGGGCTGACTTTGTTCTTGAACTTGACTTTGTCCATCCGGCCAAAATACGCGATCTTGCCTTTATTCTCAAGCTGAGAGAGGACATAAAATGCCCCGGTCTGAGCAATCGTCTCGCAGATCAGGACACCGGGCATCACGGGTTCTGCGGGGAAGTGTCCCGGAATCCAGAATTCCTGATCGGTAACCTGCTTGGTGCCGACGATGGTCGACTCACCCATCGACTCGATCGTATCGATCAGCAGAAAGGGTTCGCGGTGGGGTAGGATCTCCTTGATCGCTGCTTGGTCATATAACACGTCTCTTACCTCACGCCAAAATCATCAGCGGCTGGCCGTATTCGACCTTCTGCCCTGAAGTAACTAATATTTCTTTTATAGAGCCGCTATGGGGAGCGAGCACTTCGTTCATCAGTTTCATTGCCTCAATGATGCCGACGACATCACCTTCAGCGACCTCATCGCCCACATTGACCAGGGGCGGTCCGTCCTGGACCGACGACTGATAGAAGACACCGACGACCGGAGACTTGATGACTTTCTCGGGATCGGCTTCCGGCTCAGCCGGAGGTGCTTCCTCGACAGGTGCCGGCGCTACTGACGGGCGCTCTACATGCGGCGGGGCGGCTGAGAGTTCTCGTTTCAGCCACAGTTCGGTGTCGCCATCTTCATAGCGGATTTCTGTGACACCGAATTCCTTCATGGCGGTCATCCATTCACGCAGCTGCTCAATTTCGAGTTTCATTACTTCGTCTCCTCATACTTTTGCAGGCAAACCACGCCGTTCTGACCACCGAAGCCCAGAGAATTGCTGAGCGCGACTTTGGCCTCAGTCGGGCGGACCTCACCATGGACATAATCCAGGTCACATTCCGGATCGGGATGCTTGAGACCGCGGATCGGCGGGATGACGCCTTCCTTCAGGATGTAGGCAGTTGCGATGGCCTCGACCGCACCCGCTGCGCCGAGCAGATGGCCGGTGTTGCCTTTGATCGAGGTGATTTGAATATTGTGGGCATGGTCACCGAGCGCGCGCTTGATCGCGACGGTTTCATACTTATCGTTCAGCGGCGTTGAGGTGCCGTGCGCATTGATGTAATCGACATCTTCAGGCTTCAGCCCGGCATCTTCGATCGCGAGGGAGAGGGCCTTACCGTCGCCCTTGCCCTCTGGATGAGGACTCGTGATGTGATAGCCGTCCGCGGTCGCACCATAACCCGTGACTTCCGCGAGGATCGTAGCGCCGCGTTTCACGGCACTCTCGAGGGACTCCAGAATCAGGATGCCGGCGCCTTCACCGCTCAGGAAACCGTCTCTATCCCGGTCGAAAGGCCTGGAGGCCAGCTCGGGATCGGACTGGGTGGTCAGGGCGGTCATATTATCGAATCCGCCGATAGACGTCGGCGAAATCGGGGCTTCGAATCCACCGGTGACACAGACATCCAGGTAGCCGTTAGTAATTTTCTGGAAGGCTTCACCGATCGCATTCGTACCCGATGCGCAGGCGGTTGTGACAATGTAGTTCGCCCCATATATAGGATATTCCATAGCGACACGCCCGGAGGTCATATTCCCGATGAACATCGGCACATAGAGCGGCGAGACTACGCGGGCACCGCGCTCCGCATACTTCAGCACTTCCGCTTCCATCGTCGTGTAGCCGCCGATGCCGGTGCCCAGGACCACGCCCAGTCGGTAAGGATCGTAATCCTCGAGCCTGATGTCAGCATCGCCCAGCGCTTCTTTCGTCGCGGCCAAAGCATACTGCGTCGACAGATCCATGCGGCGCGCTTCCTTCCGGGGGAAGTAATCCTCCGCGCGGAAATCCTTGACCTCCGCGGCCAAAGTACAGCGATAACCTGTTGCATCGAAAGCCTTGATCGGCGCAGCCCCGTTCGCCCCTTCCAGCAAACCCTGCCAGAAGGCGGCGGTACTGTTCCCGATCGGGCTGATCACCCCGGTGCCGGTGATGACGACACGCATTCTTCCCTTGTGATTCAGATAATTCATAGACAACTCCTTCTCTTAGAGCACGAGGCCGCCGGCCACTTCGATACACTGCCCGGTGATATAACTTGCGTCATCGGACAGAAGAAAGCTGACGACGGACGCAATCTCTGACGGCTGAGCCATCCGCTTCAGCGAAATCGCGTTCAGCGCGGCTTCTCTCGCCTTCTCATTCATCCGGTCTGTCATCTCTGTTTCTACCATACCCGGCGCCACAGCGTTGACCAGTATATTACGGGACGCGAATTCTTTCGCCATTGTGCGGGTCAGTCCAATGAGCCCGGCTTTGGCCGACGCATAGTTAACCTGCCCGGCGTTACCATAGAGCCCGATCACTGACGACAGGTTCACAATCCGTCCCTTGCGGAGTTTCATCAGCGAGGGAAGCACTTCTTTGGCCATCAGAAAAGGCCCGACGAGATCCGTCTGAATCACCTCGGTGAAATCCTCTTCGCTCATCCTGAGCATCAGGCCGTCGCGGTTCACACCGGCGTTATTCACGAGTCCTTCGACCTTGCCACCGAAGAACGCTTCCGCTTCTTCAACGAGCCGGCGACAGTCGTCAGCGGAGGTGACATCGGCCCGGACCGCCAGCGCCTCTCCCTGCTCCGGTTCGGAACTGCGGTAGGAATAACAGACCTTATGGCCGTCGGCCAGGAGGCGCTCCACGATCGCTTTACCAATGCCGCGGGATCCACCCGTAACAATTATGTTCATCTTTCACTCCTCAGAATCGGTTAGAATCTGGTTGACCGATTCTGTTTTTTCAGTCAAAATTACTTTGATAGTCAAAGCATTTTAATGATAACGACCTATCGCATAGAGGTCAAGTGGCAGACAGCCGAAGGAGCCGATCATGACGAAAACCGCTTATTTATTCTCCGGACAGGGCGCTCAGTATGAAGGCATGGGCAAGGATCTCGTGGCAGGCGTGCCGGAGATCGCCGATTTCTACGCCAAGGCCAGTACGATCCTCGAGTACGATCCGACCGAGCTCACCGCCGAGCAGCTACAGGATACCCGCTTCTCGCAGCCCGCAACCGTTTGCCACAGTCTCGCCATCTGGTCTCAATTGGCCAAAGCCCGGGACGCCGTCCTCGGCGGCTTTTCGCTGGGCGAGTACAGCGCTTTCGCAGCTTCAGGACTACTGGATCCCTTCAGCCTGCTCCGTTTAGTGCGGCGCCGTGCCCAGCTAATGTCGGATGCCGGCAGAAACCATCCTGGTGCCATGTACGCCATTCTCGGCCTCGAAGATCAGGTGATCGAGGAGCTTCTGGCTGAAGAATTCTCAGGTTCCGTGTGGGCGGTCAATTATAACTGCCCCGGTCAGCTGGTGATTGCGGGGCACGCTGAGTCTACGGAGGCCGCAGCCGAGCGGCTCAAAACCCTCGGCGCCCGACGTGCGCTACCGCTCCAAGTCTCCGGCGCCTTCCACACACCGCTGATGACCGAGGCCGGCGAGGCTTTGGCCACCTACGCGGCTGACTTAAGCCTGAACGCCCCCAACCACACGCTATATAGTAATAATACGGCGCTGCCCCTCCTACCTGCAGAACTGGACGACTTCCCCGCCTACCTGCTCCGTCACATGACCCGCCCTGTCTACTGGACCCGCACGATCCAGAACATGTATCGTGCCGGTGTCAGAAACTTCGTGGAGCTGGGCCCCGGCAAAACCCTGCGCGGCCTGGTGCAGAAAACACTGAAGGACAAAGACGACGTCAGAATCAGCAATATCGACACACTGGCGGATCTGGAAGCCTCTCTGGCCGAGCCGGATTCAGAGTAAAGATCTACGCTTTAATCTCCCCAAAAGCCCCTGAATGCGTTATCATTAACAGACACAGCGGACAGTCCTGGACGGATCGGCTGTTGACGATTAACCATAGAGACTTTCGGGGAGGATTCTATGTCATTATTGACCACAGCGGCCGGAGCTCCGCAGACTTTCTGGCTTTTGCTGGCGCTTGTTTGCCTGATCATTGTCGGCTTTTCCATCTATTATCTTTTGCGCAATCACCGCTTCCGTCTGCTCTTTATGCAGACGGTTTCACAGATCACCGAGGTGATTGCCGCCCTCGACCGTTGCCACATTGAGAATCTCGAGCCGACCCGTGACGCCTTACAAAGCGAAAAGTTTACACTGCTGAAGATCTTCGGCGACAAACTCCTGCTCGACTCGGACCGTCTCTACCAGGGCAAATGGATCCCCGACCCCACCCCTTTACTAACCCCCGATCGCGTCCTGACCCGCAGCGACTATCGCTCGAGCAGCATAGAGATACCGATCCAAATTCTTTCCATTTCGGTTTTGGCCACATCGATTTTTCTCCTCGTCGGACTCTCCGGCGGGACGGACAACAATACCATTCTGAGACTCGGTTTCCTCCCGGCTATTCTGGGCGCGGTCTTTGCGCTTCTGCTCTTCTTTCAGAGTTATAGAAGCCGTCAGTCCATGAAACGCGGCCTGACCCATCTGGGCGAAACGATTACTGAGAAAGTCCCTGTCTTCCGCGAACTGGCCGGCACCGCCGCCCTGATCGAATCCTTTTTCCGATATGATCGCCAGATGTCCGATTCCATCAGTGTCCTGGCCCGCACCGTGGATCAACTGACCCACAACACCCTAGCTGAGCAGCTGGCGGAGAACGTCCGCCTGGTGATGGAGCGAGAGGTGGCGCCGCCGCTCGTGACGGCAGCGGACACGCTCTCGGCTTTGGCCGAAGAACTGACCAGTCGTCAGGAAGAAGGCATGAAGGACCTCGCGGAGAACTTCGCCGCCTCCCTGGCCACGAGCCTTGACGAACAGCTGAGGCCCTTCTATCAGGAGATTTCGAATCTCACCCAGGACCTCTATGAGGCGAATAAGCAGACTGAAATCTCGCTGCAGACCATGGAAGCTTATAAGCAACAAAGCCTGGATATTCAGCAAGGCCTGATCCACACAATGAGCGAGCTCAATCAGTCCCGCACGGCTTGGGAAGCGGATCTCAAGTCGTCCAGCGAATCCCTACAGAATCTCGCTCTGACGAGTGAAAAACTCGCCACCCTTCAGGCCGGAAGCGAAGAGAACCTGGCGGCGGAGATTTCGCTGCTACGTCAGCGGACGACCGAGTTGCAGGACAGCCTATATCGGGTCACCCAGGGACTCCATCTGGAGAATCAGCAAGGGTCTGAAACGGTACGCCAGCTGACCGAAAGCTCACAGAAAACCCTGGGCGATATGCGCCAGCTGACCATGCTTCTGGTCGATCAGACCGACCGCATCGCAGAGCAGAACGACATCTTACACCGCGCGCTCGGCGGTCTCGAAACCGGACTCAATGAGTCGGTGAAAAACTTCTCGAATCAGCTGCTCGCAGGCGTCGATGAAACGCTCGACAGTTTCGATGAAGGCCTGGCGGAAGTCACTTCGCGTCTGTCGAATACCACCGCCGAGATCAACGACACCGTGGGCACCTGGGTGTCCGATGTGCGTTGGAGTGAAGAATACCGTTACCGCAGCCGCCTGGAGAAGGAAGAAGATCGTTCCGGCAAAAAACAGGCGCTATTAGATATACTCAGTGGAGAAACGCCTGAGGCGGAAGACGAAGAGGAAAGAAAGGATGGGGACACACTTGAGTGATCAGGATCAACATAAGCTTCCCACCACACCTGAAGATAAACTGCCCTTAGAACTCGCAGCTGAGGAGGCCGAACGCCGGCTGCAGGCAGCTGAGGTCACGAGTGCGCCCGCACCTGAGCCTGTGAGCGACTGGACCTATGATGCGCCCGCGCCCGAGAGTACCGAAGCAGACTGGGCTTATGAAGAGGCGGAAGAATATATCGCCCCGAATGACGAGCTCGATTTCCCCGACGAACCCGAGCCCGCGCCCAGCGAGCAGAATTATGCCGCGCCCGCCGAGTACCTGAGGTCCACCCCTCCCCAACGCCGCAGGGCTACCGTTCTCCCCCAGCCTGAATCACCCGAAGATCCGATCAATTCGTCGACGAATGAGGAGATTGCCGGTATCGCACGCGCAGATCGCGCCTCGGCCAAAGCCTTCTCTCACATGCCCCGCGCCACGCGTTCGGGCCGAGCGGCCCGGAGTGCCGGCCTCGACATGACCGATGAATACCGTAGCCGCACGAAATTCCGCCAGAGTCTCAACCTGACTCGCCAGCAGCACCCTTACATCATGGATCGCCCGCTCAATATCACGAACGAAGAAGCGCAGGAGCTCCTCCACAAGATTCGGGCAGTACCGCTCTACAAAATCCAAGAGCTCGCGATGGATCTCAATTCCGAGGAGATCAAGCGGCTCTTCCATGCTATCTTACTGATCAATGACAACAGCACCTTCCGAGCCATCCAACAGCTAGCCGTCCAACGCGCCAGTTGGAGTCTTTATACGGTCGGCTGGTCAACCCTGCAGCGGAACTTCCCGCAACGCTGGGTGCAACAGACCCTGGAACTCGTCTACAACACCCTCGGCTCTGATCCCTCCCGCGCCATGGTCCGCCCGACCTATATGCGGCGCGCCATCGGCGACCTCGTGAGTCTCGGCAAGTCCGACAACGGTTTCGTCTCCGATGTCGTGAGGAACCTCAATCAAGCCTACAATGTTTCACCGGACGAGGGCCTGGAGTCCTTCCTCGAGGATTATCAGATTCTCATCGACACACCCTTCGGCGGCAGTGTTCTGGGGGATTTCTTCAAGAAAGCGGATCTGCCTGTACTCTTCCGCAAGAAGGAGATCCTCACGCAGTCGCTGCCGTACATGCACCCGGCTTTGGCCGCGGAAGTCATCTCGCGGGTCGTCGCCTCCCGTGATCCGATCGAAGGCGAGAAAAAGTACATTTATCGGCAGGTCGCCGACAGCTTCCTCCACCGCACCGCTCAGCACCCGATGTGGCCTTACATGAGTGCCGACCTCCAACGCGCCTATAATCGCTGGTACATCAACGACCGTCTGGATAATCACACCATGATGTATCCCGGCAAGCGCGAGTTCCTCCTGACCTACCTGGAGGACATCGAGGACGTCGCCATGCTCACCAATGACCTGATGGCGATTCGTTTCGACCGCTTCATCCTCATCGACGACCGGCGCCGAGGCGATAGCTGCCTCTATTACGACAACGAATCTGTTCGTGAGTTACTGCTCAAAGGCCTGGACGAAAAAGACCTGGGTAACCCCAGCATCCCCGCCCGCACTACGCGCGACGCCATCTCCGGCGACCGCCTCCAGGGGGTCATGCGCCTGAGTTTTACGGCCGGCAACCTTCAATATTCACGAGAGTTTATGGATCGTCTGCTCGGCCACCAGAATCAACGCCGGCGCGAAAACATTCTCAGAAACTGGTTCAGGCAGGATTAGCGCCCAGTAAATTCAGCACAACCCTGGCCGACAAAGCCGCCGCCCGAGGCTCGAAGAGCTGATACTCCTCCGCCTTGTAACTTTGGTCCGCATCGTCCGAGATACAACGGAGAATAAGGCAGGGCAGATCAGCGCCTTTGGCCACCTGTGCGACCGCCGCGCTCTCCATGTCGCATGCAATTGCCGAAGTCGCCTCTACGATGCGTAACTTCTTCTCCTCACTGTCGATGAAGTCATCTCCTGATGCAATAACGCCGCTTTTGTGCTTCGTCCCTTCCGGCACGGCCAAAGCCGCCTTCATGCGCCAAGCCTCATCCGTCGGGAACTCCCGGGTATAAGGATAGGTGCGTGCCAGAATATCTTCCGGGAAATCATGGTAACGAAGACCAGTGGCTGTAACCATTGTCAGCATGCCGAGCCCCGGCTCCAAACTACCGGCAATTCCTGTGTTGATCAGGAGCTCCACCTGATAGCGATCGATCAGGAGCTGGGCGAATGACGCCGCATTCACCTTGCCGACGCCGCAAACGCCGAGATAGAGCTGATGGCCGGCTTTTTGGCCAAAGTAAACAGTCCTGCCGAAGTGATCCGCTTCACTGATCAGCTCAACTTCCGCCAGAATATCTTCCACCTCAACTTGCATCGCTGCGATTATCCCGATTCTCATCATCCACCTCTTCTCATATAACCTTGAATATAGTAGCAGATTTTCGGCAGCCGCTTTCTTAAAATTGGCAAACGTAACTGACCGATTTTCCCGTTCATGAGATCATGGAAATACTTTATTTCACCTGTGACTTTCCGGTCCCCGGAGAGTCCCCTTCAGATTGGGAGGTCCAACATGATTAAAACCGCAATACTTATGGCTAACGGCGTTGAGGAATGTGAAGCTTTGCTCGTCGTCGATCTCTTAAGGCGAGCCGACATCACCATCGAGATGGTGTCTATCGAAGATGAGCTTCAGGTGACCGGTGGCCACGACATCACCATCACCTGCGATTCACTGCTATCGGATTTTGAAGTGACGGATGAAAAACTCCTCATCATCCCCGGTGGCGGCAGCGGGGTCGAAAACCTCCAAGCCCACGAAGGCGTGAGTCGTTTGCTGGAAGAATTTCGTAAGAACCAAGGCGATCTGGCCGCCATATGTGCCGGCCCGGCTGTGCTCGATAAGTTGAATCTGCTGGAGGGTAAGCAAGTGACGATTTACCCCAGCTGGCGTGAAAAGTTGAACAACGGTATCGACTATCTCGAGAAACCCGTCGTCGAAGACGACTGGCTCGTGACCGGCCAGGCACTGGGTGCAGCTATTCCCTTCGCACTGAAACTCATCGAGCGCCTGCGCGATCGAGCGGCGGCGGATAAAGTAGCGGAGAGTATTTATTACTAAATCGACTCGTCCAGCTCCTCCGGACCGAAACTATGGGGCAACAATTCACCCAGCGTAGTTTCCATGTAATCTTCAGTAGTTCGCGCGATGATGACCGGCAGATCAGGCGCGGCAAATTCGTTCAGGAATTGCCGACAGATCCCACAGGGGTAAGCGAGGCCGCGGTCAGCTTTGCGTTCGCCGTCTCGCCAGCCGACGATGGCGATGGCTTTGAAGTTTTTTACGCCCTCGGAAACGGCTTTGGTCGCTGCCGTGCGCTCCGCACAGATGGCCGCGCCGTACGAGGCGTTCTCTACATTACAGCCGCCATATATCGTGCCGTCCTCGGTAAGGATCGCGCTCCCCACACGGAAATCCGAATAGGGCGCGTAAGCCTTTTCCCTGGCCGCTATCGCCTGTTCTATTAGGTGTTTGATATCCATCCCTATCCCCTTTTAGCGCCAGAAGGTGGTGACGTCTTTTTTGTCGGCGATATTGAAGTCGATGATTTTGGCCAAAATATCGTAATCGATCTTATCAGCCCAACGAATACGGACCTGCTGCTTCATCGGCTCGAAGCCGGCAGCCACCAGCTCGTCGAAAAACTTGAGAATAGTCGTGCTCTCAGGCGAAAACGCCAGGTGGTGGCGCGAAGCATTAAACGAAATTATAAAGGTCCCATGATCCGTGAACATGGGCATGTTCCAGCCGATTCGGGTTTCGAGCTGCGGATACTTATCTTTGACCCACAGGAGAACGCCGCGAAGCTTTTCGCGGTGCTCATCATTAGGTATGGCATCCAGAAATTCGGTGAACTTTTCCATTAGTTCTTACCTCCCATAAGTTGGTTTCAGCTTAGCACAATACGCCTGTAGCAATGGCGACATTAGTACAGTTCCGGCGTTTGTGTGTGGAGCGGCTTACTCGGCTTGGGCGGTGGCGGCACATCATGACTGCCCAGGCCCAGACGACTGTAATAATCATTCTCGAGGATCATTTCCGCTGCCGTGAAGAGGTGCTGAATTTCGTCATTCACGAACTCCACATAACCTTCCGGGACGGTGGCCCCCTCAACCGGTGCGAACACATTGTCCCTGGCGCTGTAGAAACCCAGCTCTGTCACAAAGTTCCGATTGTTGAAGATAACCAACGCCGGCGCAGCGGAAAAAGCATCACGTCCGCTCAGAAGCCGGGAATCAAACGTCAGCCCTAATAAATTCGACACCGTCGGCAAAATATCGAGATTGGACACCGGCCGCTCGATGACCTCCGGCGTCATCCCCTTGGCATAGATGAGAAGTGAATTACGGTAAAGCTCGAAGGACTCCTCCACTTCCTTCCCCGCCAGATTATCGAGATCCTCATTGGCGAGGCCATAGGGATGATGATCCGGAGCCAAGACAATCAAGGTCCGCTCCGCCTGACCGGCTTCTTCCAAGCGTTCCAGCAAATATTCCAGCGCGCGGTCCAGTTCAATCTGGGTCGCCATGTACGCTTTGGCAGGCTCGGTTTTGGCCAAATCCCGGACAAGCTCCTCATTCTTCTGCGCGATATCATTGATCTCAAACGAGTAATCCATATGCCCGCTCACCGTCAGGTAATAGGCATGGAATCTGGTCTCGTCCAGATAATCGTCGACGGTCTGCTCCATCATCTGAAGATCCGACTCCGGCCAGGTGTCATCGATCTCCAGGCCATTGCCCACGCCCTTATACTCGTAGCCGAGGTTCGGATGAGACTTGTCCCGGTTGTAATATGTGTAGGTGTGATTGTGATAGGCGTAGGTCGGAAAACCCGCCGTACGAAACTGGTTCCCGAACGTGAACGGCAAATAATTACGCGATGAATCCAGCATACTCCACACGCCCGCCTTCGGCAGCAAACCCTGCGTGTTCACATACTCCCCATCCAGCGTCGACACGCCCCACAAAGGCGTATAGAAATTCTCGAATTTGAACCCCTCCTCCTGCATCCGATAGAGGGTCGGCGTCAGCTCAGGATCGATCGCATAAGAGGAGAACGACTCAGCCGTAATATAGATCAGGTTATAGTCCTTAAACATCCCCGTATAAGCATTCTGCGCCGTCGCCTGCCTAGCCTGAAAAAAGCGGTGCAGCTCCAGGATCTCCTCGGACTCCTCCCGGGCAATCAGGGCAGCGAAGTTGATATCCAGCACATTCTTTGGCCAAAGCGGCGCCTCTTCCGGCCTCGGCGTCGGCGTCACGGGCACTTCCCCTGCGGTGCTCTCAGGCTCTTCCCACGGCGCGGTCACCTCCACCTCCGGCAAAGGCACCTTCGCATCCTGCCCCAACGCCGTTCGCGAGAAATCCAGCCGCATCTGCGTCAGGAGCCCCAGCTTATTCATCCCCTCAATCGGCTGATTCTGCTCATAATAAAGGCTGTACGGACTATTGATGTGGTCCGGATTGATCCGCAGAATCCCCAACGCCAGCACATGCAGCGCCAAGAAAACCACAAACGTCTTAACCCATTCTCTTTTCGTATATTTTGCCTCGGCCAAAACCACCCGCAGCTTCCACACATAAAACCCCAGCGGCACCGCCATCAGCAACAGATAAGGGCTGTTTTGCAGAACAACCTGCAAAATCTCCGTCCCAAACTCTGCCACCTGCCCACCGCGCAATAACGAATAAAAACTATAAAACGTATGAAATATCCTGAAGTACAGAAACTGCGAACTGAAAAGAATATACATTCCGACCATCAGGCCATTCAACACCCATCGCCGGTATTTCTCCGGTCGAATCAGGGATATCAACAAGCTCAACACCACAGCAATCGCCAGATCGAAAACAACCATATAAGCAATTCCGTAACTCAAAAAGTGCGGATCCAAAAACACCCTCAAACTCATCTCTCCCCACACCAAGGTGAAGAAGATGTACAGGGCAACGAAGTACTGCTTCAATATTCCCGCTTTGAATTTTCTGCTTACTTTTTTCATGGTCGTGTGGCTTTCCCTAGCATTATAAGTGGAATGAGTAAATCAGGTGGGTATTTACGTTCTTCACACTTTTTGTGGTCTCAATTTCAGCTTATGCACTTGGTAATGACCCCCCACCCCCTATCGGTCAATTCTGCCGATAAGTAGTGGTTCCTCCATCGCCACTATTTTTTTCTAGTCTTTTCCGCATCTCCTACCTCGCTGTGGTCATTTCTGCTGATATGTAGTTGTTCCACCATAACTAGCTTCGTTCCTCTCCTGGACTAGCCTAGAAGGGAGTAACCAGGCCTCGTTAGAGGGCTGACAAGGTAGGACAAATTTAATTGTTTCTCCATCACCGCTACTTTCTCTCTGGTCTTGTCTGCATCTCCTACCTCGTTCTGGTCATTTCTGCGGATATGTAGTTGTTCTACCATAACTAGCTCTGTTCCTCTCCTAGACTAGCCTAGACGGGAGTAGCTAGGCCTCGTTAGAGGGCTGACAAGCAGGACTAAAGTGTTGCAATTTGTAGGAATTTGTGGGAACTATAAGGCCCTTTTCACCTCTATGATTTTTTCTAAGAAATCTTCTAGGAGGTGCTCTATGGCCCATCAACTTCGCGCTCTGAATTATGTAATTTCTCATTGGGATGCCCTAAAGGAACTCAGAGTTCCCTTCATTACCGCGGCCTTTCATCCGGAACTTCAAAAGAAGAACCGCCCTCAGGATGTCACGGTCTTTAGTGTGGCTCACCGCTATAAGC
>CAZJTS010000001.1:0-35600 GCA_964548975.1 uncultured Fastidiosipila sp. | reverse complement strand
GTGACGGAGACTTTCTGTGACCGCTATGAAGCCATTATGGAGGGACGATACCTGCATGATCTTTTCCATGATAATCTGGCGGGGCTGCTGCTGGATGTCCTGGGGGATATTGCCTATGACGCGGTCTTCAGTTCTCAGTCGATTGTTCAGCTGGAGGTGGCGGCGGATGCGATTATCGGGGGCTTGTTAGATAAGTTCGTGCCGGCCTGTCTTCATTACGATACCGAGCTGGCGCAAAAGCCGGTTGATCGCAGGTTGATGGCTTTGATCTCGGACAATTATCGGGCACTGTACTGGCGAGAAGCGGCGGGGAAGGATGAGGGCGAAAGACTCTATCTGCGCTTACTTCTGGTCAATGACTATATCTGTGGGATGACGGATTCCTTTGCGAAGGACCTTTATTACAAGTTTAGCGGCATATATTAGGTTTTTTAACATCTTGTGAATAATCCAGCGTTTCAGCTGTAATGCACGGCGGAGGCAGGGGATTTGGCTCAAAATTAACTTGTGATTACGATCACGTGATTACAAGGAGGTATTGAATATGCAAGATCCTGTAAATAGCACTACAACAGTCACTCGTGCAGAGAGCGGTAGACAGGGTGTCAAACGTTTCATCATGACACTGACGACAATAGTGGTGATTCTTTTGATTCTGCGATTGATTTTCCGTTTCTTCGGCGCAAATGAATCGAATGTGTTCGTGAATCTGATCTATATGATTACGAATCCTCTCGTGTGGCCGTTCCAGGCGATTTTCCCTGATCTGGAATTCGGTGGACTGGGAGAGAACGGTGTCCTGGAAGCTGAATCTCTGATCGCAATTGTGATCTGGTCGCTGGTCGGCTGGCTGATCGGGCGTTTGGTCGCACCGAACAGACCTGAGGTCGTACACCGTACTGATACAGATATTATCTAGTAGCGAATTTAGTTAAAAACAAAAAACACGGTCTCCTGTGAGGCCGTGTTTCATTATTTGGGGGGGGGTTAGAGCTCGGGACCTTTGGATTCTTCTTCTTTTTTGCGTTTACGCTCTGTTCTGCGGTACTTATTTGTATAGCTGATAAACAGGCCTAAAAAAGCGATGGCGACGATAGCGATCAGGACACCGACCAGGGGATGGATGCGATTGCCGCTTAATTGAATGAGCCTGTTAAGTAGAATTGTGGGCATATCTGTCCTCCTTAGAGCTTGCCGATCTGCTGGCGTTCCTTCTCAGTGAGTGTGAAATTGAAGATATCAAAGTTTTCCTCCTGATGTTCGGGACTGTGCGATTTCGGGATGACGACAACACCCCGATCCACCTGATAACGCAGGATGACCTGGGCAGGGGTCTTGTTGTATTTGGCACAGATGTCTTTCAGCTCTTTTTTGACCTCGCGGGTATTTTTGAGGGGAGACCAGGCCACCGGAATGATGCCGTTGTCCTGACAGTAGGCGATGAGGTGGTGGTTCCAGTTGCCGGGGTGGGACTCGATCTGATTGACGACGGGCTTGATTTCGGCCTTCTTGAGGAGATGGGCGAGGTGCTTCTCGGTGTAGTTCGACACGCCAATTGACCGCAGTACGCCGAGCCCGTGATAGGCCTCGAGCACTCGCCAGGTACGAGTCATTTCTTTCTTGACGTCCCAGGGGTGGTGGATCAGATAGAGGTCCAGGTAGTCGGTCTTGAGTTTGGCCAGGCTTGATTCGACGCTCGCTTGAATGGCTTCGGTGTCCCGGATATATTCGGGCTTGCCGGGAATCTTCGTGACCAGGAAAAAGTCCTGGCGCTGAAGACCGCTCTTCTCGATGCCCAGAGCAAGTACTTCTTCATTCCTATAGGAAATCGCGGTATCAAAATGCCGATAGCCGATCTTGATCGCAGACTCTATTTCTGTCGTATCGAAGTTGATTTCGCCGTCGTATTTGCCCTCGGCTTTGCCGAAAGTGTTGGTGCCACAGCCGACGGCCGGTATCTCGTAAGTGTTCCCAAATTTGAAGTACTGCATAGTCTGTCTCCTTGTTAACTGTTAAATAAAGGGCTTGTCTTAGTGGACAAGCCCCAGGTTGACTAGATTTTACCTTGTGTCGGTGGGAGCAGTCGCTTCCTGATGTAGCCTGCTTCACCGAGCTCTTTTCTGAGGTCTGTCTCCGCCCGGTCGAAAGCGTCGGCCAAAGGCGCCAGTCGCTCGATCGGCATGTCCTGACCGCGATAACGAGCTTCAGCCACGATACCGGCCAAAGGTGTCCAGAAGCCGAGATCAGTGCTGCTTTCCGGGGCTGCGGATTCCGGCTTCACCGGCGGCTGATGCTCCGGACGATAGATCGCTTCCGGATCTTCAGTCGGGTCGGTCTCAGGGGCCGGTTCAACAACCTCAGGCTCTACGGGACTCTCTTGCTGGGCAGCGTCCAAAGTGTCGGCAATTTCGTGCTCGGTCAGGCTGGTGCCCGGCAGGTATTCGGAGGAGAGTCTCTGGATACTGAGCAGCTCTTTCCAGTAGAAATTAGCAAGCTTCTTGCCGTCCGGGATTTTGGCCTCAAGCCAGGTGCGGTTATGGATATTCTGGAAGTGCTCGACGCGCTTCTTATAGTAGAACCAGGCGAGGAAGACCAGCAGGGCAAGCAGAAGTAGGACCAGTAGAATTCTACCCAGGATACGTAGTATTTCACTGGGAGGACGATCCTCTTTAGCCGCGGTGGTCGGTTCGATTGTGGTCGGTGAAGTGGTCGGCTCGAACTCGTCCTCACTGGTTGATGTTGTCGGTTCTTCGGTTGTGGTAGTCGGTTCTTCCGTAGTAGTCGGGGTAGTTGTAGGCTCGACCGGCGGGGTAGGTTCGGGTTCTTCAAAACCTTCACCGAGGACGCCGCCCGGGGTCGGATCGAGGGGGACCCAACCTAAGCCGTCGAGATAGACTTCGGTCCAGGCGTGCGCATTTTCGGAGTTGAGCATCGATTCTTCGCCCAGACTCAACTCTTCGTAGTTCTCTGAGGTAAGGGCGTAGCCTTCGACGTAACGCGCCGGGATGCCGCTCAAGCGGGCCAGCATGGTGAGGCCGGTGGCGTAATAGGTACAGTAGCCGATCTTCGTGTTCAAGAAATAAGCGACGAAATCCGTATCGGCCGGCGGTACAGTCGGTTCCAGTGTGTAAGAGAATTCGGGATTCTCGGTGAAGTAACTGAGGAGCGACTTTGCTTTTGCGTAATTTCCCGGGAGACCATCGGTCAGCTCAAGAGCGGTTTCATATACCACCCCACCGGGCTGATAGGCGGAGGTGCCGGGAACCTGCAGGTAGTTATCGTAGGCATTGTCGTGGTTCGGCAGTGTCAGTCCGGCAGCTTGGAATTCCGCAGCTGCGCGGTCCAGCTCTGACAAAGATACGCTGCCCGGTGTAGCGGCGAAGCCGAGACGGTTGGGATTGATATCATAGCTTTCGACACTGTAAGCGTGCTGGTTATCGAAGACTGTTCGTGCGTACACGGCACCTGCCTGATTGAAGTAGAAGAGCATGGCTTCTTCTCGCGAAGAGACCAGATTCGTCGGGGTGCCGTTCAAGAAGAGTAACTGCGATCCCTGACGTAAGGGGGTCAGGGTATAGTCATAGTTATTGTAGACATCTTCAGCCGAAGCGCCATCCAGCAGATCGAAGAACTCGGGCGGTTCAAGCGGATTGAAAACCAGGGTTTCGGCACCGCCGTTGAAAGGCGATGAGTAACGGAAATTGGGGTTGTTGACAAGCCGTTGCCAACGTTGACCATCGTAAAAGTCTGAGCTCTGGACTTTCAATAGACCCGGTACGTTACCAACGACACTTGCAACCTCGTTGTCTTCGAGGACAACGGGACCGCCTAAACGGTTGGTAAGCGGATAATAGCCATCGTCACCGATGGAGAAGGGACTGATGGAGAGCGGGGCCTGAAATGACTCGGGTAGAAGCGTAACGAGGTCATCGACCACACCCTGCCAATAGGGAGAATAGATCTTCTGATAGTTCAGGAAACCCGTTGCAAGGAATGCAACGACCAGTGCCAGGATGACTGCAACGCCCATTTGACCGCCTGCGGCCAGCAGGTGCTTGATGCCGTTCTTTTTGCGCAAAAGATCCAGTAGGTGACCGGAGCTCAGGAGAATCATCGCGATGCTGACGAGGGCCAGCGGGATCAGCCAGACGAGCGCGAAATTGCTGCCCGAGTAAATAGCTAAGGGAATCAGAAGTATGACCAGGAAGAGGGGGATCCAATAGGTCCTGAGTTTCTGGATCATGAGGAAAGTCAGGATGGTGGTAATGAGGAGGATCAGAGAGGCAAGGAGTTTAAAGGCGTCCTGCTCTCTTTCTGTGAGTGAAGTTGAGAAGGAATTGAAGTAGGAGAAACCTTCCTCTAAGAAACGTTGTCCCTGTGCCAGGGCCAAAGTCAGGCGTTCGCCTAAAGGCTCAAGCCGCTCGGTGACCCACTCGTTTTCGCGAAGCGGGGTGAGGAGTAAGAGCAGTCCCCCCAGACCTGCGACGATAAATGTCACTATGGTCGTGGTCGGATTGAAGAAGAGAACGGTCAGGATGAAGAGCGTGACAAAGGTGCCCAGCAGATTCTGACCGGCTGTGACAGGCAGGCGGAAGACTTCCGTAGCGAGCATGGCTAAGCTGAAGGCAAAGATATAGCTCATTACGAATAAAAGCACTTGATTACGGATTCTGGGCATGAAGGTTCTTTCTCTCATCAGCCGCTCCTCCTGCTGCCGGGTCTGACGGCAAGATCCGGATGTTTTTCTACCTCAGCATAAGGAATGAGGGACTGAAGGCGCGTGGGGAAGAGACGGATTTTCGCTACGGCTAAGGGCCTCAGCATCTCATCTAAATACGCTTTGGTTTCATTATGTAGGAAGATCAGCAAGACCTGGCTACCGAGCTTCTGGACGCGGCGGATCTCGCTGGATAGGGGCTCGCTCATCCGGGCCGTGATAATGACGATCGCCCGGTAGCGTTTATTCTTGGTTTCTTTGCGGAGCATATCGGAGAGGACCATGCGGTTTTGCATCACCTGACAGGCCAGCTTTGTTTCTGCAGAACGGAGGCGGAAATCGTCGTGACGGATCTGGGGTTTCCACAGCATCATCGCCCTGTAGAAGCTAATGGGCTCAAGTCCTTCGCCGGGCGCTGTGAAGTAGTCGTCGCCCATCAAGAGATTCAACGGCCCTTCGGTACGGGACAAAGCCCGCATCGTCGAGGCCATGATCTCAGGCACTTCATTGCTGTAGTTTAAGGGTTTTATACAATCATCAGGCAGTTTCGGGTCAATGACGAAAAGAATACCGCCCTGGCGGGGGTCTTCGAACTCACGGGAGAGCCATTTGCCGCCGCGGGCGGAAAGTTTCCAGTGGATCTGCTTGATGCGGTCGCCCGGGACGAAGTCACGGACATTGGCCAGTGAATCCACTTCATTAGAGACTTTCAGATTCTGGGTATTCATCAGCACTTCTTCAGGAGCCCGGAGCTTACCGGCACCCGGCGATTGCCAACGGAAAGGATTGGGCAGGACCTCGATCTCGACCAGCGTATTGACTATGCCGCTGGCCTTGTCGACGCGTGAAGCTCTCGGTAAAGGCAGATAGAAGAAACCGAAGAGGTCCTGGAGCAGGATCGAGTCTGTGCCGACAGCATAAATGCCCTTATTACGCGCAGACATGACGATTTCCTGGAAACTGGTACTTCGTTGCGGCACTACTGCGGTCAGAATTTTGCGTATATAAGTCATGTGGGGGGTGGGGTAGAGGCGCCAGGTTTTTCGGCGATCCACGGATCTGGCCCGACTCTCCGGGTTCTTCTCCAGATCCGGTTCCGCCTGTGCTTCACCCTCCCAGCCCAGATATTCATTGAAGAAATGGACATCCTCAGATGCGGTTTCGATACCGGCATGCCAGTCTTTCTCAGGCAACAGATGGTCGTCCCGGCGGGGGAGATTGAATTCGATTCTGACCAAAGGAAAGAAAAAGGGGCCGCGATTCTGAATGCGGAGGGCCAGTGCGAAGGGCTCCAGACGGTAGACCTGGGTTTTGGCCGAAGTCAACTCAACACGCACGAAAAAGCGGCTGATAAAGAGAAGAATAAATGAGCAGACAGGCAACGCCAGCAACAGAATCAGCAAAAAGAGCATAGGGGAATAAGCTGTGAAACTGTAAATAGCGTAAGTGATCCCTACCAGGATCAGATAGAGGAGGAAACGTCCACTCATGCCGGTACCTTATCTACTCAGGACTGACGCGGTACGGGCGTGCTCTTGATAATCTGGTCGATGACCTGCAGGGTTGATGCCCCGGCCAGTTCGCTGTCGCTATGGAGGATCATTCGGTGGGCCATACAGTAAGGCGCCAGGTAGTGAATGTCATCGGGCAACACGTAGTCGCGGCCTTCGATGAGGGCCCGGCCTTTGGCCGCCTGGACAAGCATCAAGGCACCACGCGGACTGACGCCGAGCTGAACCTGCTTGTGACGGCGGGTTTCCTGGGCCAGTTTCGCCACGTAATCGTAGAGGGCGGGCGCTACATAGATGCCGATCGCTTCTTCCTGGAGCTTGACGACTTCGCTGGCGGAGATCACGGCATCCATGTCGGCCAAAGGCGAGTGCCCGGCATGCATCTGGTAAATCTCGACCTCCTCAGCGGCGGAGGGATAGCGCAGATTCGACTTGATCATGAAACGGTCCAGCTGCGCCTCGGGCAGGGGATAGGTGCCGATCTGCTCGACCGCATTCTGGGTCGCAACGACCATGAAGGGTTCAGGGAGTTTGTAAGAGACACCGTCCACCGTGACCTGGCGGTCCTGCATCGCTTCGAGCAGTGAGGACTGGGTTTTCGGTGAGGAACGGTTGATCTCATCGGCCAGCACGAGATTTGCCATGATCGCGCCGGGGTGGAAGGTGAATTCCCCCACCTTGGGGTTATACATATTGAATCCGGTAATGTCGGAGGGCATAACGTCCGGGGTGAACTGGATACGGCCGAAGTCGAGATTCAATGATCTGGCCAAAGCCGAGGCCAACGTGGTCTTACCGATACCGGGAACGTCCTCCAGCAGTACATGTCCGCGGCTCACCAGAGCGACGATAAGAAGCTCGATAGCCTTATTCTGGCCGATCACGACACTCTGGACATTGCGGCGGATCTTGTCAATTGCGGTTTTAATCTGTTGTGGATCCATGGGAAAGTTTCCTTTCTTAGTTATGGATAGATTAGATAATCTAGACTATTTTATCACTTTGCTTGTCATTGCTCCAGTACTGAGGGCTCTGGGTCAGTATTCCTACTGCGCTGACTGAAAAGCCCGTACTTCCGGCAGATGCGTTTGAGTTGCCGGGTCAGGAACGGGTAGAGGAAAAGGGCGAAGACCGCGGTGGCTCCGGCATGCACCAGATTGAAAGGTATGCCCGCCAGATAGACCGGCCACACCCCGACCGCACCCTGCCAGCGCGCGAGGAAGAGGACACTGCCGGTATCGACCGCCAGGCCGTAGACGAAAAACGTCAGGATAAAGCCGAGAATTGCGGTTTGTAGAGCGGAAAGCGTCCGCCTTCCGGCCAGGAGCCCGGCGATCAGGCCGACCAGCCCCATGCCGAGCATCTGGAAGGGCGTGTTGATCGATTGGCCAAAGAGAAAGTTCGACAGGAACATCGTCAGCAAGCCGACCGTGAAGCCCGGCACGTGCCCGAGCACCAGCCCGCTGATCAGGACAATGGCTGCGGTCGGCTTAACCTGGGGAACGAAGAAGAACAGGGCCCGCCCTGCAATTCCCAGGGTCGCCAATGCCGCCATCAGGGCGATCTCCCGCGCCTGCGGGCGGATTTTCTCCAGGTAAACGATCCACAAAAGCAGACATTCCCCCAGCAGGAGCGTGATCGCCAGGAAGTACTGCTCCGGGAAGAAGCGCCACCACAAGACCAACGTTGTCACAATCAGACCGATGAGGACCGGGACGCCGTAGCGATTCAGCTGTGTCGGTTCTGCCATGCGGCACAGACCTCCTCTACCGTGATTTGGCCGTCGAGGAAGCCCTGGGCGATTCTCGAAGCATCCGTGGTATAGAAATAATGGCCGCTGAAAAACTGCCGAGGCACAGCCAGCGCAACGATATCTCCCTGGAAAAGCAGCGCACAGCTGTCGGCATGTTCCGCACAGAAATCCAGGTCGTGAGACACGAAGACGATCGTGATGCCGCGCTCGCAGAGCTGATGTAAGATCTCGGCCAATTGGGCGGCCGCTTCGGCATCCAGGCCTTTGCTCGGCTCGTCCAGCAGCAGGAGTTCCGCCCCTTGTAAAAGCGTCACCGCCAGTGCAGCCCGCTGCAACTCGCCGCCGGATAGGTCGGCGGGGTGGTAATTCATACGTTCCTTAAGACCGAGGCGGTCCAGTAATTCTTCGGCAGAGTCGATCGCGAGGAGGTCCTGAACTCTGGCGCGTTCCTCCGAGGACTGCGCCGCTCTGACCGCCTCAAGTTGGGCGAGCACGGTCTCCTCGGTGAACAGCAGTCGGGCGTTCTGCGGCAATAGCGCTATACGCGGGCGGCCATTCGTCCAGCGGATTTTGCCGCTCTGTACCCGGTTCAGGCCGGCGATGGTGTGCATCAGTGTGGACTTGCCGCTGCCGTTCCCGCCCAGGATCGCCAAGATCCGCTGACGAGGAATAGCCAGTGACAGGCGGTCCAACACCAGGGGCGCGTTCTTGCCGTAGGCGAAGCTTAGTTCTTTTAGATGGCCCAGGATTGCCGGCTCATGCGTCGTTTCAGTGAGGTCCTCGGTTTCCCAAGGCGCTTTAGCAAATGCTTCTCTGAGCAATTCTCGAACGGTGCGGAGTTCCAGGGTCAGCCTGGCGGGATTCACGACATAGCTGATGCGGGCCGCGGCGGGCAGGGCTTTGGCCAAAGCCGAGTTTGTCTCCAACAAGAAGCTCGCGTAAGCCTTCGCGGAAGGGAAAGTTCGCAAGCTGCCGTTCGCCAAGAGCAGCACCCGGTCTGCGAGGGGCAGGATGAGCTGCTGGCGGTGGTCGGTCAGGACAATGGTGACGCCGAGCTCGCGATTGACACGTTGCAGCATGTGGACGAATTCGTCCGCTGCTATCGGGTCGAGCTGGGCGCAGGGCTCGTCAAGGATCAGGAGCTCGGGTTTCAAAACAAGTACCGAAGCCAGATTCAGCAGTTGCTTCTGGCCACCGGAGAGCTCGCGGCATTTCCTGGTGAACCAGGTCTGCATGCCGAAGAAGTTCGCCATTTCAGCGATCCGAAGGCGCATCTCTGCCGGAGCAATGCCCTGCTGCTCGAGGCCAAAAGCCAGTTCATGCCAAACGCTGTCCGAGACTATCTGGTCGTCGGGATTTTGCATGACGAACGCGATCGTGCGTACTCTGTCTGCAGCAGGGACTTCTGCTAAGTTTGTGCCTTCGAAAAGAATCTTGCCTGATTTGCGCCCGTGGGGTTCAAGCTTGTGGATCAAGTGCCTCAGCAGGGTCGACTTCCCGCTGCCGCCACTGCCGGCGAGCAGGGTGAAACTGCCTCGAGGGAGTTCGAAGGTCAGGTCTTGCCAGAGCGGGGGCTGCTCGGGGTAAGCGAATGTCAGATGTTCTGTTGCGAGTAATGCCAGCGTAAGGTCCCTCCCAGATTGATCAGAAATGCGAAACAGAAGAGCAGACTGCTCAGAATAAACACCAAAAGATCGCCGCTGTTCCAGCGCGGCAGGTAGAGAAAGGGGTGAAAGGCCGCATCAAGGTGCCCCCGGCTCGTGAGCCAGATCGTTGTAGCGGTCAGCACGAGCGCGATCCCCATGAAACGGCTATCTCGGCCACTCCAGCGGTATAGCTGATAGCGGGTTTTGCGGCCGCTGATCCCCAGACCTCTGGCCTGCATGGCATCCGCTGTGACGATCGAGCTCTCCAACGCCCAGCCGCTGAGCGAGGCCAAAAGCGCCGCCTGTCGACGGAAACGCACTTTGAGTGGGGCCGTCGTTTCGCCGTCCGCTACTTTCTGGACCGCGGCCAGTTGCTCGGCTTCGCGAGAGAAGCGGGGCAGATAGCCCAGAGTCAGGGTCAGCAGCAACGAAAACACCGGAAACGGTGAGAAGAGGTAGAGAATCCGGTCGGTTTCCAGCGACTTATACATATGAATGAACCAGAGCATCACGACCCCGAGGCGGAGGCCGGCCTGGGCACCGTCCAGAATCGACTCCAGCGTCAGCCAGTTGCCGGACGGGAAGGTCCAGAGAACGTGAACGCCGTAATGGCGAAAGAGCGCATTGAGAATGGTTGTCGGAATAGCAAAGAAGAATGGTAACAAAAAAGTACGCCAGCGCTTGCCCTCATCGATATGCGGCAATAGCGCCAAACAGACACCCAGCCACGCTATGAGAACCGTCGCCGGGTGCCTCAACACCATACTTAGACCCAAGACAATCGCATAATAGACGAATTGTCCGGCCGGGTGCAGTCTGGCAAAACTATCCGTCATTCATCCTCCCGCGGATCCTCCGTGCGGTCCAGATCCTTGCGGCGGACGATCAGCATAACCACCACGAGTATGGCTGCAACGACCAGTAAACTGATGCCAATCAACCAACCAACATTGCCCTCACCGGTTGCAGGGACAGACTCAGGTGTGGTCGTGGGCTCTGCGGTTGGGGTGTTTGTTGCTTGAGTTTGGTTGGTAGTTGTTGCAAGTGTTGTTGCAACGGTGGTTGTTGTCGTTGCAACTGTTGTCGTTTCCGTCGGCGCTTGTGTCGTCGTAGTCTCTGTTGTCTCACTCGGCGCAGTAACTGACCGACGCAGCGCAAAGACTGTCCCTGAGTCATTTCGGTAAATGATCGCACCACTCTGGCTCAGGATCGGCGACGAGACCGCGAAGCCCTCCGCTTCGGGCAGGAAGAGGGTCTCGGCTTCAACGCTCTCAGGCCCGAACGCATAAAGTGCACCGGGCAAGCTGTTTACGGTGGTATAGAAGGTCACTCCATTTCCGGTGACGACGAGCGGGGAGCCCTGGGCATAGCCGGGGAGGGTGATTTCCCGGATTTTGGCCAAAGTTGTCGCATCGATCACATAATACACCTGGGTGGAACCGACATAGAGCTTGCCGTCCAGAATTACCGGCGTTGCCGTGACCGGGCTACCGAGAGAGAGTCTGTTGACCTGCTCGATCTTGCCCGCAGCGGACAGTTGCCAGCGCACGAGCTCGCCCTGGCTATTGACAACATAGTAGTTTGACCCGTTTGTAATAATGCTACTTCTTACGGGGGCGCCGGTGGCCAGACTGTCGGACAAAGTCCCGGTCAGGCGATCATACACCAGAATGTCGCCCGACTCGCTGCCGCTCAAGAGGTAATCGGCTGTCACCTGCATACCCGCCCAGTAGAAACCGCCGGGCTGGGTCTGACGCCAACTCGCGCTGCCGTCGGCGACATTGAGCGCCACCAGAGCACCTTCAGAGCCGCTGTTCATGAAGGAAGCGTAGAGGATGCCATCCCGATAGGCCAAAGGCGACTGCGCCTGACCCCGATTCGGATCCTGATACTGCCACAAAGTCTCCCAGGTCTCAGCGTTCAGCGCGAGCACCGTGCCGCCGTCCAAAGGCAGGAAGAGCCTACCTTCCGCGTAGAGCGGTGCCGTGCTGGCATAGCCCTGGCCCACGGGCAGGGATTTGGTCCGCAGGCTTTCACCGGTTTCAGGATTCAGCGCTTCCAGCGTCGTGCCGTGAATGAGCCAGAGCTCGCTATTGACGATAATGGGTTGACCCGAGAATCCCGACCAGCTCGCCGGATCACCGAAGGTTTTGGACCAGAGAACCTCTGTCTCCTCAGCTGTGCGAGGGGCGCCGGCTTCCCGGATCGCCATATGATCAGAAGAACCCCGGAATTCGGGCCAAAAAGCAGAAAGTTCCTTGAGTTCCGCTTCAGCGAAGTCGTCCGGGCTGGTTTCGGTAGGATCGGTCGGTGCTTCGGTCGGCTCCGTCGGCTCAGGCAACCAATTCACATGGAAATAGAGCTCGAGGCTGTCACCCGGATTCAAGATCTGGGTGTCCAGACCTTCAGTGCTGTCCGCGCCGTTGACTTTGGCCATCCAGCTTGCCCACTCGGCGCCCGGAATCTCTTCCGTGGTCGAGAGCCCGTTCACTGTGGTCAGATAATCGCCCCAGGACGAGGATTCATAGTTCAAAGTGACCTGGTTGTAGCTTGCGAAAGTGTCCAGCACTTCGCGCGCCGTGACGTCCTTATGCTCAGGGAGGCTGTAGTAGAAGTCGCCTTTGGCCAGTTCGCCGGTCCAGGCACCATCAGGATAAGTGGTGTTCGCGATTGAAACCTGTATTGAGGGCCAACCGGTCTGAAAGTAGAAGGTCAGCTGATCGCCGGCCGCCAGCACTTTCTGATCCAGCGCTTCGAAAGGAGTCAGGTCATTTACGGAATAACCCCAGCCGGAGTAGGTGGCGCCTTCGGGGACCAGAGTGGAATCGAGACCGGCCACGCCCGTAAGCATAGAGCCGGAAGCCGTGTCCTGGAAGTCTACGGTAAATTCTTCCTGTTGAGCGAGCTGCTCTATGGCGGCTTTGGCCGTCAGATCTTCCGCCCAAGGGACTTCCGTCGCCTCGAGGAATGCGCCTGACCAGGCAGCACCTTCACTTTCTTCAACAACTTCGTTCAGAATCCGGATCGTCACCGTTTCTGCAGCCGTTTGCGGCACTTCTGTCGCCTGGCTCTGCGCTATCGGCAAGAGCCAAAAGAGAGTCACCAACAGCCAGCTACTGAGCCGGACACCAAGTTTGCTTCGCATAATACTACCTACTTTCGCCTGTTAATTTTCGGGTACGACATATTTCCAAACCAGACTGTCACCCGGCTGGAGGGGTTTGCTATCTGATGCGAGCGGGATTTGCACCCCGTTGATTTCGTAGGTCCAGCCGGACGAAGGGCCGGCGACCTTTTCTTCGATCATTTTGATGCTCCGGATGTACGTCCCGAAACCGAAATTCTGCAGCTCCCGGGGAATTCGGTAGGCATCAAAAGCCCGGATCGACAAGCTCAGCACGGTATCGCCGTCCTGCCAATTGATCGGCGAGGCGTTGGGCTCCAAACCCACGGACGGGATGAGGTCCCAGACGCGCTTCTCCCGGAGCATCTCCTTCACCCGATCACTCGCATTCAGCAATTCGGTGTAATCGATGGTGAAATAGACCACTTCCGGAACCGGCGTGGGCTCGACAGTGGTGGGCGCGGGGGTTGTGGTGGGTGCTGCGGTTGTCGTGGGTTCAGTGGTTGTGGGTGCCTGAGTTGTCGTGGGTTCAGTGGTTGTGGTTGTAGTGCTCGTCGAAGTAGTCGTAGTTACAGTCGTCGGTGGCTGAGTTGTCGGCCGGGTTGTGGTCGCACGGGTCGTAGTTTGCGCCGGCGTTGTTGAAGTTGTGGTCGTCGACGTCGTCTGTGTAGTAGTCGTGGCCTCGGTCGTCGTCGTCTCTTCGCTCACGGTTGTTGAAGGCTCTGTCGGTGCGGAGCTCTCCTCAGTTTCCGAAGTTGTTTCAGAGACGATCGGATCCGTTGTTTCAACAACCTGCGAAGTTTCCGTCGCTTGTGTGGTCTCTGCTATCGGCGCAGCTGTTTCAGCCGGCGGATTGGGGCTACAGGCAGAAACAGTCAGCGCGAGGGCAAGGGCGAGCCCGAGCTTGGCGCGAGACCTTTTCTTTGGCCAAAATAATCGTAATATCTCTAACAAAAAAATCCCCTCCTGCGGGTGGCGGGAA
Organism: uncultured Fastidiosipila sp.; assembly: GCA_964548975.1. GTDB lineage: Bacteria > Bacillota > Clostridia > Saccharofermentanales > Fastidiosipilaceae > JAAYZH01. The sequence continues at coordinate 21,867 of CAZJTS010000001.1, read as the reverse complement.
GGGATACGAAGTGCTATCGAGAAACTTCGAGCCCATCTTTCCCACCGAAAGATAACTGATCGTGGATCGAGGGCAGGTTTCCTGACTTCATGCCTGGTACGTCACGCCTTCCCATTCGTTAGAACAGTGGCCTATGTGAGTACTTCATGATCACAGTAGCGGGGGCTGTTACAGAATTTCACTGTATTCCCTATTATCTGTCCGCTAGCGAATCGCCGCTAAAGGACAGCACCCGAATCCATGGGCTTATTGTAAGCCCGAGGTAGAATGCGGTCAAGTTGATTTGGTTCCTTGGAATTGGGCTTTGGATTGGCCTCCGACAGCCTGTTCGGTTGCCGTCCGCTGGCAGTGCAGCAACCTGTAGAGAAAAATCTCTCTACAACCTGTTCAATTGCCACGCGGCGAACCGATCAGCCCCAAAACCTACTCCCCGGCCGTCAAATGCTCCTCAGCGCTGCGCTCTTCGATGCTCTTCAGGGAGATCAGATCATCCTGGTGCTCTTCATCGAGGCCCGTGATCCAGCAGGAGAGGCTGGCGCCTTGGACGGGGAAGTCGGCGTCGCCGTTTTCGTCCAAAGTAATGGTGTGCTGGTAGCGGTTCAGGTAATCGTGGAACTCTCTGCCGGCATGGTCAGGACCGAAGCTCAGATGCAGGGAGGTTTCTTCCTTCATCGACATGACAACCGCGAGAAGGCCAGGGTGGTTTTCGTCGCCGTGGCGCGTCCAGGCGATGGCCTGCTCCTGTTGGAAAAAGTCGGTTTGCTCGCCGTAGGCGAAATTGTGGCGCACTTCCAGCAGGCGATTGATGTCGTACTGGAGATTTTCCTGGGGGACAGGGCCGCCGTGGATACCGTAATAGTCCCCGGAGAAGATGCAGGGGTAGCCGTCTTTGCGCAGGAGGATGAGCGCATAGGCCCGCTCCTTGAAGTGCCGGCCGACCCAGGATTCCAGTGATTGGCCGGGTTGTGAGTCGTGGTTGTCCACGAAGGTGACGGCATTTCCGGGATAGGCTTTGACCACGGTGTTATCGAAAATCTTTCGCAGGTCGTAGTGTTCGTTCGAGGAGGCCTGCTCAAGGTGGAAGTGGAGCCCGACGTCGAAGATGTCCATGTTGTAGCGGACTTCGTAGAGGTATTCGCTGGCGTTGTCCAGGCGGGGGGACCAGTATTCGCCGAAGAGGTAGAACTCGGGGCCATACTTATCTTTGATGTGGCCTGAGAAGTCATCGAGGAAGTGGTCGTCGATGTGCTTGATCGCATCCATGCGGAAACCGTCGCAGCCGGTCTCTGCGATGAACCAGTCAGCCCAGGCGAAAAGCTCGTTGCGGACATCCGGATGGTTGTGGTCGATATCCGCGAACATCAGATAGTCGAAATTACCTTTTTCGCCGGAAACGCCGTAGGCCCAGCCTTTGTTCTCGCCTTCCACCCGGAAGATCCCGGTTTCGCCGCTGCGCTGGTCGAAGTCCACGCCGTTGAAGTGCTGATGGAACCACTCAAATTCTGAATATTTGCCCTGGCGTCCGGGGAAGTTGAAACCTGTCCAGGCTTCGATGTCCCTGGTGTCGCCGACTTCTTCGAGGCGGTTTTCCTGGTTCACCGGAGTGGCTTTGAAGACTTCCGAGTAGTCTGCACCGGCTTTGTGGTTCAGGACGACGTCCATATAAACGGCGATGTTCTCGTTTTTCAGCGCCTGGATGCAGGCCAAAAGCTGGTCCTTCGTCCCATATTTGGTACGTACGTCCCCTTTCTGGTCGAACTCCCCCAGGTCGAAAAGATCGTAAACGCCGTAGCCGACGTCCCAGACGGAGGTGGCCTTGTAGACCGGCGGAAGCCAAACGGCATCAATACCCCGCTGCGCGAGATCCGGCGCTAAGGCAGCCAGTTCGTTATAGAACTCCCCCGTAGATTCCATCTCCCATTCGAATGATTGAAACATGACACCGTTTTCCATCGGTACCCCCCTTAATTTTGCATTCCCCTATTATACTGGAACTGCCCGTCAGAAACCTGTGTCGTGCTTCTCTGGCCTGCCACTAGCACCGTAAAAGACCCGGATATATCCCACTTTCGCCCCCCGGCGCATGCTATAGTATTACGAAAGAAAGGGAGGCGTTATGGGAAAACTCAGGGTCATACACGCAGCAGATCTTCACCTCGGTGCAGGCAGGGACCGGGCGCGACGCGAGGAACGATTCGACGTATTCAGGTCGCTGTTGGAGCTGTGCCGCGAGACCCAAGCGGATCTCCTGCTTCTGGCCGGCGACATTCTAGAACAGGGGCAGATCAGCGCTGAGGAGCTTTCGCGCGTTAGAACTCTGCTCGCTGACCTCTCGATTCCCATCTTCCTGACCCCCGGCAACCACGATCCTGCCGATCTCCTCTCGCCCTACCGCCAAGCCTGGCCGGAGCACATTCATATCCTCGTCGATCCCGAGACTATTGCCCTGGAGCAACTGGGCGTGTCCGTTAGCGGCGCGGGTTTTCGCAATCTATATCAGCGAACAGAGCTCCTCCCGGCCCTGATCGAGTCTTATGAATCGGCCAAAGCCCGGGGCGAGCTCGACAATTGCCCCTTGGCACTGGCCCTCATCCATGCTGAGCTCCCCGCCGGCAGCGGGCTCTACAATGATTTAAGTGCTGCAGATCTCGCCCGGAGTCCCTTTAATTATGTGGCTCTCGGCCATATCCACCAGCCCGACCGAAACATCCGCGTGGCCGGCGCCTGCCGTTACGCGTACGCCGGCACGCCTCAGGGCTTGAACCGCCTGGATGAGGGGAGCCGCGGCTGCTTCGTGCTGGAGTTCCAGGACGCTCGTTGGCAGGAGGCGAGATTCGTGGCTTTGGCCCGCACGGAATACCGTAACCTCGAGGTCAGCCTCAACGCCCCCCTGGACCACGAACAGGCGATCGCCGAAATCCTGAATCAGATCCCTTCAACCGACCCGATCTGGTACCTGACCCTGACCGGCGAAAACGGCGGCAGCTACGTTCCGGACACCGAACTGCTCAGCCAGAGGCTGAAAGACGAGGGTTATCAACTGAGCGGACTTTTGGATCGAACGGCCCCGCACATCGACCACGAGGGGCTCCGGGCGGAGGATTCTCTGCGCGGGCTCTTCTACCGCCGACTTAGCCGCTCTGATGATGGGTTAGCTGCCGAAGCCCTCCGCCTCGGCCTTGATGCCTTCCGCAGCGATCAGGTGTGAGGTAGAAGTATGGAGATCAGAGCACTTTACATCCAAGCCTTCGGTGGGCTGAAAGACTATTCCCTCAAAACCGGCGCCGGTGCCACCGTCTTCTACGGACCCAATGAGCGCGGCAAAACCACCCTGCTGACCTTCATCCGGGCGATGTTCTATGGGCTCGGCGAACGGCGCGGGCCGGACAACCTCAGAGAGCGCTATCAGCCGCGGGACGGCTCGGCCATGGGCGGCACCGTCTGGTTCATCCGCGACGGCATATCTTACGAACTCAGCCGCAGCTTCGGCCAAAGAAAAGGGCTCGACCAAGTGACCCTGACGGATCTAGACCACAACCGAAAGGTGGAACTCCAGGACCCGGATCAACCGGGCATCGAACTGTTCGGCCTGTCCCGGGAGGTGTTCCGGAACAGTGTCTCCGTTGAGAGTAGCGGGCCCGGCCTCGAGAAATCACCTCAGACTGAGCAAAAACTCTGGGAGACTTTATCAGACTTTCTCGTCAATCCCGACCAGCAGGTGACTGCGGCTCAGGTGGAGGAGCGCCTGCGTAAAGCGCGCCTGGCACTGCTCTCCGCCAGCGGCAAAAAAGGCGAAATTCCTACGCTCGAACAAAAAGAGGCTGAACTCACGGAGGAAATCCGCCAGCTTCAGACGCTCCTCGATGAATCTGCCCGCCTGAGTGAGGACCTGGAGACACTTCGCGAGCGCCAGGATGAGGCGAGTTCCGGAATCGAAGCACTGAGGCGAGACGTCCTCCTCCACGATTATCTGGAGGACAAAGAGCGCCAGCGCCTGGCGGAGTTACCGCAACGGCAACTCGAAGCCATGGTGGCGGAGGCGACGCAACTCGAGGAGCTCCTGAGCCCTTATGGTTCGGATGTCGCCGGACGCACAGCCAAGATCAACAACCTATTGGCGACAGACAGCGAGCTCGAGGAGAAGCGCGAGCGGCTTGCCGCGATCGCCCGAGATACGACAGACACCCAAAAACTCTACAGCAAAGTGTTATTAGGCGGCGGCATCCTTCTGCTTTTGGCAGCGGCGCTCCTGCTCTACTTAAGTAATCTCGCTGTACCCGCGGTGGCGCTGGCCGTAGTGCTCATCGCCCTGGGCGTGACGCTCAGCATGTTCCGTGAGCAACTGGCCGGCAAGCTCCTTTCAGCCAAGCATCAGGCTCGAACGAAGCAGGAGGCCGATCTGAAAATCCGCCGGCACACTTTCCTGGCCGAGCTAGAGACACTCGGTCTGGGCGACGACAGCCCCCAGGCCTTTCTCAACCGAACCCGTGAACTTAACGAGGATTACAAGAGCTTAGCGAAACAGATTCAGCTTCAGTCAGCGCTCGCAGAGGCCGAGCGGGAAACGCTGGGGCCGGATTTTGGCCGACATCTGAACGAGCAGGCGGCGTTACTGGCAGACCTTGGGCTCGATCCCTCGGGGCAGGCGGATTATAGGCAGGCGGATCAGGCCAGGGAAGCTTATCGCCGGGCCAAAGCCGCCGAAGAGTCGGCCGCCCGGGAGCTCTTCGAAACAAGGGTGCGATTGGAAGCCATGCTGCGCCATCCGGTGAGCGGGCAGCCCTTGGCCCCTGCGGTGCGGATCGAGGAGCTTAGCCCCGAGCTGGCGGAACTCAGAGAAAGACTGGACGGCCTCAGGCAGCGCCATAAGGCGCTGATTCTAGCCGAGGAAACCCTGGCCGCGAGCCTCCTGGAGCTGCGAGAATCGCTCCTACCTATGCTGGCCCAGAATGCCGGGATCTACCTGAAACGCCTGACCCGCGGCCGCTACGACACCCTGCATGTTGAGGACGATTTTACGATCCGCATGCGAGACTCGCTCCATGGCCACTACTACAGCCCTGAGCATTTCAGCAGTGGGACCGAAGATCAGCTGTGGCTGGCGTTTCGTTTAGCGCTTACGGATCATCTGAGCGCCGGCCAGACTTTGCCGCTGCTCCTGGATGACCTCTTCATGAATTACGACGACAAACGCACGAGTGAGGGCTTAGCTCTGCTGGGTACGCTCGCGAATCAGGGCAGGCAGATTCTGCTCTTTACCTGCCATAAGCGGATTGCGAACCTGTCTGAGCGTCAGGCAGACTGGCGTGTCCGCCGGCTGCCGTAATCCGTTACAATAGGGGTAAGACCCCTAGGAGATAGACTATGAGAGCAATTCGGAACAAATTAATGGCACTCGGCCTGGCCGTGACCGTCACGCTGGGCGCTACCGCGAGCCGGTCTTATGTGCCGGAGCCTCTGCAGACCGAAGCCTATCCGACGGTGACGACGAATATCTACGAAGACTGGACAGCGCCGGAATTTTCGCTTCAGGACCTCGACTACGAGCATTACGACATCGCCCGTTTCGAGGAGGTCATCGAGACTTTCCTGGACGAGGTTGAAGCGGACCCTGAAGCGGAGAATATTCAGGCAGCACTGGATGTGCTCCTCAAGGAATATGACTACATCTACACATTATCGTCGTTTATCCAGTTCCAGTATTCACAGGATGTTACGGACGAAGACGTTGCCGCTGAGATGACTTATACGAAAACCCTGATGTCGGATGTGTTTACGCTTATGCTGGAGAATCTGCAGACCGTTCAGCAGGGCCCGCACGGGCAAGTGTTCGATCAGGTCATCGGCGAAGCGGCTGCCGAGGATCTCCGGGAAAGCACCGGCTTGACCGCGCGTCAGCGGGAGATTCAGGAAGAAATTTCCCTACTGGAGCAGGAATTCGACAAGCTCGACGACGAGACAGAGCGTAAAGGCGAGATCTACCTCGAACTGATCGAGAAGCGGAATGAATTTGCCCGAGAAGATGACTACGCAGATTATCATGCGATGAATCAGGCGGAAACTTACGGCAGAGACTTCACCGACGCCGATCTCGAGGCCTACTATGAGGACGTGAAAGAGCGGGTTGCTCCGCTGTACTTTGCTTTGGCCATGCGGGTCAATTGGCAGACCATCCAGAACTATACCTATCCGAGTGGGCAGGACGCCGTCAGCATCATGGGCAGTTACCTCGGCAGCATCTCCTCCGAGCTTCTGGACAGCTACAATTACATGGTGGAGAACGAGCTCTATGTCCTGGGTGATTCGGCCAAAAACGAGCAAGTCTCTTACACCATCTTTCTACCGTTCTATAACTCTGCCCTGATCTTCGGTTACAACTATGGACCGGGTCAGAATCTGAATACCCTGATTCATGAGTTCGGCCACTTCAATACAGCAGTGCGTGAGAGGGATAATGCGTTTTTCGGGCATACGAATGTGGATCTGGCCGAGATTCATTCGCAAGGTTTGGAGCTCCTCTTTACCCCATATGCGGAGGCTATCTACGGCAAAAACGCGAATCAACAGACGATGTCGCAGCTCCTGGAACTCGTCTGGGCGATACTAACCGGCGCCCTCTATAACGAATTCGAGATCTATGCCTACACGACACCCGGGGTCACGGTTCAGTACCTGAACGAGAAGTATACGGAACTCAGCCAGAGCTACGGATTGGGGCAGTCTGAGCCGACCGGGTGGATGTTCTGGCACATGTATCACGCGCCTTTTTACTATTTGAGTTACAGTCTGTCGGCGATGGCAGCGGGGACTTTGCTGCCGGAGATGCGCGAGGATTGGCGGGGGGCGGTGGACCGCTACCTCAAGCTGACGACGTTCGGAGAGGATGAGTACCCCTTCCGCGAAGCCCTGGCGGCGGCGGATTTGCCGGATATTTTCGACTCTGAGACCGTGGGGCAGGTGGCGGATACGATTCGCCTGTTCAGTACGGCACCTTTCCGTCTCGCACCTGAGGAAGCGAGCCCGACACCGACACCGCCGGTGGTGACGGAGCCATTACCGACTGAATCAACGCCATCCGGAGCGCCTTCCCGGCCGACGATTGATCTGCCGGAATATGGTACAGCAGCGCCAACGCCGCCGCCGGAACCGACTGCGCCGGCGACCGAGACGCCAGCGCCTGAGCCTACCGAGGAGGCCGACGCCTGGACCGGGGATCCCGATCTCTCGTTGGGTGAGCGCATTAAGCTCATCCCGGAGATTTTCCGCTATATCTGGTCCGGTGAGTTTTTTAGTGATTTATTCGGTTCGTTCCACAATCAGGACAGTAACTTCAGCTAACGCGGCAAGGGCATTGTGCCGCCGGCGGTACCGGGCTCTTCCAAGAGACGCGGGATCTCCGGTTCAATCGCCGGATCCAGGTCGTCGAAGGCCTCATCGCCGGGCAAAGTGTAGCGCGTCAGGTAGTTGTCGTACATGGTCTGAAACTCAACGTTGCTCTGTTTCTTAAGCTTTTTCAGATACTTGTGAGGATCGTAGGCGCCGTGTTGGATTTCGATAACGGCAACCGCGATGTTGGAACAGTGGTCCGCGATGCGCTCCATGGAGGTCGTGACATCCGTGAGCACGATACCCAGATCTACGGTGCATTGACCGTTGCGGAGGCGTTCGATATGTCTGAGTTTCAGGACTTCATGCATGCGGTCGATGACTTCTTCCAGGGGTTCGACGAGCTCGGCATCCGTGCGGCGTCTGGAGGTGTATGCATCCAGTGTGAGCGTAAGAATTTCTCTTAAAGCCCTGGCATAAACCTTGAGCTCTTCCTGCGCCTGCTCAGAGAAATTCCAGCCCTCCTCGTGCATGCCTTTGAGCGACGCCGCCATGTTGAGCGAGTGATCCGACATGCGTTCCATATTGTTGATGCTGTTCAGGATGATGGTCAGGTTCTGATTGCCCTCTTCCGCGAGCTGCTCCATACCGATTTTCAGGAGATAACTGCTGAGGGCGTCCTGATATTTGTCGATGCGTTTCTCATAGCGCTTGATCCGCTTGACCTTCTGGGGTGAATAGTCCTCGAGAAGGTCCAGGGCATCGTAGACGGTGTCTTTGGCCAGATCAAACATCTCGAGCGAGAGCTTAGTGCTCTGCTCCAAGGCGATGCTGGGTGTATCCAGCAAGCGGTCTTCGAGGAGCGCCAGAACATTGACTTCCTCGGAGCGTTCCTCCTCGGTTTCGGGGATGATCGTTCTGACCAGACGTTCGATGGAGCCGGTGAAGTTGATAAGAATGGCGGTGGTGACGATGTTGAAGATGCTGTGGGCGATCGCGATCATGACGGGTGTGGCGGTCTGCTGCATGATCGGAAAACGGAAGATTGCATTGCCGACATAAAAGACCAGCATGAATAATATAGTACCGATAAGGTTGAAGGAGAGGTGACCCAGGGCGGCGCGTTTGGCGTTACGTTTCGCACCGATCGAGGAGAGGCCGGCGGTGATACAGGTGCCGATGTTTTGGCCCATGATAATCGGGATCGCGGCCGACATGCCGACAATCCCGGTCGCACAGAGCGCCTGCAGGATACCGACGGAAGCCGAAGAACTCTGGATAACGGCAGTGAGGACAGCGCCGGCGACGACACCGAGCAGCGGATTGGAGAATTTCAGGAAGAGCTCCTGGAATTCGGGCATTGCGGCGAGCGGCTTCATGGCGTTACTCATCGTGTCCATACCGAACATGAGGATGGAGAAGCCGAGCATGATTTTGGCCACCGCCTGCTTGCGCTCAACCGACGAGAACAAAAGAATACCTACGCCGATGATCGCCAGGATAGGGGCGAAGGACGTAGGCTTGAGCATCTTAACGAAGAAATTGGAACTCTCGATCCCGGCAAGACTGAGTATCCAGGCGGTGATCGTGGTGCCGATATTGGCGCCCATAATGATCGCGATCGCCTGCTTCAGCTTCATAATGCCGGAGTTGACGAGGCCGACGACCATGACCGTGGTACCGGACGAGGACTGGATGACAGCAGTCACCCCCGCGCCCAGGAGGACGGCCTTGAGCGGATTGGAAGTTAAATTCTCCAGGATCTTGGCGAGTCGATTGCCGGAGACGACGGTCAGGCTCTCGCCCATCAGGTCCATTCCGTATAAGAACATCGCCAGGCCGCCGATTAGCGCCAATACATTAAAAAATTCCATGCTTCCCCCAAAAGGTTTTTAAGCGTTGCGCGATAGGGATGATTATTTCCTTTGTTAATGTAATGTTAAAGAGAGGTTAAATCAAGGGGGGAGCCGCTCTCTTTACAATTTCTAGGCGAACTGTGAGTGATAGAGATCATAGTATTCGCCGCCCTGGGCGAGGAGCTCCGTGTGCGTGCCCTGTTCCTTGATGCGGCCGTCTTTCACCAGCAGAATATGGTCCGCATTCTGGATCGTGGACAGGCGGTGGGCGATAACGAAGGACGTGCGGCCCTCGATCAGGCGGTTCATGGCATCCTGAATCTGAATCTCCGTGCGGCTGTCGACATTGGATGTGGCTTCGTCCAGGATCAGCATCGGGGTGTCGAGCAACATGGCGCGGGCGATCGTCATCAGCTGGCGCTGACCTTGCGAGAGGTTCGATGCTCCGTCACGGATCTCGGCATCGTAGCCCTCCGGCTGCTGATCGATGAAGTCCGCAATGTGTGCGGCCTCCGCCGCCCGGCGTATCTCGGCCAAAGTCGCCTCCGGCTTCCCGTAGGCGATGTTCTCGCGGACCGTGCCATTGAAGAGCCAGCTGTCCTGGAGCACCATCGCAAAAGAGCGGCGCAAACTCTTGCGCGTCACATCCACCGTTGCGTGGCCGTCGATCAGGATCTGCCCCTGATCCGGATCGTAGAAGCGCATCAGGAGATTGATGATCGTAGTTTTCCCGGCGCCGGTGGGACCGACGATGGCGGTAAGGCTGCCTTTCCGGGCTTTGAGGTTCATGTCCTTGATGACCGGCACGCCGGGGATATAGGAGAAATCGACATTACGGAATTCGACTTCGCCCTCGATATCCTTCAAGACCACCGCATCCTCTTTATCCGCCGGCTCAGAGGGGTTTTCCAGGAGCGTGAACACACGTTCCGCGGCGGAGGCGGCGGACTGGAGCTCCGCCACGATATTCGCCATTTCATTGATGGGGCCGGAAAAACGGCGTGAGTAGAGAATGAAAGCCGAGAGATTACCCAGCGCGAAGTTCCCGTTCAGGTAGAGGAGAGCGCCGAAAAGCGACACGAAAGCCAGCGACAGGTTCGAAATCAGCATGACGGAAGGGCCGTTCAGTGCAGCCTGATAATCCGCCTTGTAATATGCCCCGATACTGTCTTCGTTGATCTCGTCGAACTCGCCCGCAAAGAACTGTTCTTTGTCATAGGCACGAATTGTTTTTTGGCCGGAGAGAATCTCCTCGACGTAACCATTCATCTCGCCGAGCTTGCGTGAGCGGGCCGAGAAGAGGGGGCGCGTCTTGCCGATGCGGTACTTCGTGAACAGCGTGGTGGCGGGCACCATCAGGAGGAAGATGATCGTCAAAGCAGGCGAAATCGACAGCATCATAATCAGCGAGCCGGTCACCATCAGGAAGCTGGCCGCAATCTGCACGACGTCATGGGTGAGAGACTCACTCACCACCTCAAGGTCATAGGAAATACGCGACACCAGATCACCCGCCTGATGCGTATCGATATAAGACAGCGGCAGTTCCACGATCTTATCGAAGGTATCCTGGCGCATTTCCCTGATGACATTCTGAGAGGCCCGGACGCCGAGCCTCGCCATGATAAAGTTCAGGAACGAGGCGGAAACATAACAGCCGAGCATCAGAAGCGCGTTACGAATCACCAGATTCATCTGCACATTGCCGGGCCCGCCGGCCAGCGCGTCAACGGCCCAACCGCTGAACCTGGGACCGAAGAGCATGATGATATTGGATAGGATGACCAGAATGAAGACCAGCAGCAAGGTAGGCCATTCCTTCTGGACATAGCGGAGCAGACCGCGAATCACTTTGCGGTAGTCTTTGGGTTTATCCCGTTTTTCTTCTACGACCATAGTTTCAGCCATATTTATGCCTCGTCGTTTCTATCTTGCTGACCATCTTCAGAGAGTTCACCCATCTGCATCGCGGCAATTTCGCGATAGGGCGCACAGCTCGCCATCAGGTCTTCGTGTGTTCCATAGGCCAGCATCTGTCCGCCGTCCATGAAGAGAATTTTCTCCGCGTGACGGATCGAACTGATGCGCTGAGCGACAATAATTGTGGTTGTGCCCGAGAAGTTTTCCTTTATCGCCTGCCTGAGTCTGGCATCCGTGCGGAAATCTAGCGCTGAAGAAGAATCGTCGAGAATGAGGATGTCCGGTGCCCCGGCCAAAGCCCGGCTCAGCAACAGCCGCTGTTTTTGGCCGCCCGACAGGTTAACGCCCTTAGACGCCAGTTTGAAGTCCAGGCCACCTTCTTTCTCGTCCAGGAATTCCTGCGCCTGAGCATTCTCGGTCGCAGCCTGCAGCTGTTCGTCGCTCAGCCCACGGCCAAAATCAATGTTGCTCCTCACCGTATCGCCGAAGAGGAAATCGTTCTGAAAGACCGTACCGAATAATGTATGTAGTGCTGAGTCGTTCAGGTTTCGGATATCCTCACCGCGCACGTAGATACTGCCGCTCGTCGGGTCGTACTGGCGGTGGAGGAGCCTGATCAGGGTGCTCTTACCCGAGCCGGTCGGGCCCATAATGCCCAGGGTTTCGCCGGGAAAAAGCGAGAAGGAGATATCGGCCACATTCTGTGCCTTACCCACATAACTGAAACTGACATCCCTGAACTCCACCTCGGGCACATCCGCCCTGCTCTCCGGCAGGGCGACTTCATCTCTGGGATTGACGACCTGGCTGTGATCGATCGGCATGGTCAGAACTTCTTCGATCCGCTGAGAAGAGGCGGAGGCACGGTTGTAAATGTTGAACATGCGGTTCATGCCCAGAAGCGACATCGTAATCTGAATAAAATAGGACATAAACGCCATGATCGTACCGGCTTGCACCTGACCCTGCTGAGCCATGGTCCCGCCGATGATCAGGACGATCGCGAGCCCGGAGTAGAGAATAGAATCGACCACCGGCCGCATCTTCGCCATCTGATAATTCGCGGCAATTTCACCGTTCTTTACCCGATCATTACTCTCCGCGAAACGCTGCTGCTCGTACTCAGTCTTATCAAGCGCTTTAGACACCTTTATGCCCTGAATATTTTCGCGAATCACCTGGACCATTTCGTCCGCCAAACGATGCACTTCTCGGAAAAGCGGCAGCCCTTTACGCAGAATAAGGCGAATGGCCATGAAGAGCGGCGGCACCAGGAGTAGCAGAATCAAGGCGAGCTCCCAGCTCAACCAGAAACAAAAGAACACACCACCGATGAACAGCATCACCGACCTGATCCCCATCCTCAGGGTCGCCCCGAAGAAACGGTGCATGTTATAGGTATCGGTAGTAAGCCTGGATTCCAGCGATGAGATCGTCAGCTTATCAATCTGCTTGGCCGACAGTTGCATCGCCCTCGCAAACAGGTTCGATCGCATCGTCTGAATCACCGTCGAGGCCGTTCGAGCTGCCATCCGGTTGGCAACGACGTTACCAACCCAGGCTGCAACGGAACAAACGATCATCAGGATGCCCCAGTAGATGATCAGGTTCCGATCGCGTATTGGCACCACTTGATCAACGATATGGGCCAAAATCGCCGGCAACACAACCTCCAACAACGTTGCAGTCATCTTGACCAACGCGTTGCCTGAGATGCGGCCTATATGGGGCGATGCATATTTTCCAACTGTCACCTTATTACCTCAATCTATATCATCCAGCAGGCTCGCCAGATCCTTTTGGTTTACGCGGGCGGTCGCGGTTTTGGCCAAATGCCGGAGCAAAACCACCAAACGCTCCTGATCTGCGGGCTCGAGCTCCGAGGTCAACGCCTCATTCCAGTCCTCCAGATAGGCGATCACCCTGGGGTAGAGCGCCTCCGCCTTTGCCGTCGGGAAAAGCCTCTTACAGCGCCGATCCGCCGGATCCGTTTCGCGAGTGAGAAAACCCTCCGCAATCATCTGAGCTACCTGCCTCGTCACCGAGCTTTTGTTCACATAAAGCCTTGTCGCAAGCTCATCCTGGGTCAGACCGGGCGTCCGACACGTCTGCAGGATATAACTCACCTGCCAGCCCGGAAGTCCCTCCTTGGCAAAGGCAGCCGAGCGATCCAAAACCGCCGCTCGATAAACCCTATTCAGATACTTTTGTATGCGCTCCATGTCTGTTTAACTCTTTCTCGGGTGATCGTTGCGCGTGCAACTATTATGAAAGCCTACCATTAGCCTCGCCCCCTGTCGAATACATAGATCGCTCGCGGCCGATTCGTGCTATTCTGAGGATAAATTCAGCGCATTCAGTGTCAGCTTACGGAGGTTTGTATGAACAAAGTGAAATGGGGAGCAACCATAATCCTTATTCAGGGCTTCGCGATGGAAATCGCTCCGATCCTCTTTGCCCTAAGCGGCATAGTCAATGCCGAGAATACAGCCGACTCAATCGTGCGTTATAAATTCGTCGTACCCTTCTTCAGCGAAAACATGGAACTACTTCTCGTTTCCGGCCTGGTCTTCGGCGTCACCCGCATCATCGGCGCCGCCGCGCTGCTCAAAGACCGCATGTGGGGATTCGTCCTTTCGCTGATCAACTGTATTGTCAGTATGATTCTCCTGGTTTTCCTCCTCCCGGCAGGCGCACTCGACGGCATTCTCGCCTGCATCGCACTGATCCTTCTGCTGTCCGGGTATTTCGGGAAACGTTCGGTGTCCGAGCGGCTGCAGGTTGGTAGCGAATAGTTATTGGGTGGGTGGAGATGCGGCCAAAAAATTGGCGTAGAATTTTCAGTAGTCTAGGTTGAAATTTAGGCGGGACATAAAAAAACGAGATTCCTATCTTATCAGTAATTAGCGCAAAACAGAAAGAAGGAATCTCTTATGCGCATTATAGAACAGATCTACTCAGACTAAAAGGGCTGTAGAATTTTGTCCAAAAAATCGGTATACTACTATCCGTGTCCTCGCCCCAGTGGCCTAATGGATAAGGCGGCAGTTTCCGGAGCTGCACATACGAGTTCGATTCTTGTCTGGGGCACCAGAATAAAGCCTGTAAGCGTAGTGGTTTGCAGGCTTTTATTTCGTTTCATCTCAGTACTGCTATAATGTTTCCGAGGTGACTTGTGAAGGAATAAGGCTGGGTTCCCAAGTGGGAGTAGGCGAAAGCCAAGAATCCTTTGCCCCTGGGGTCACCTTCTTCATTTTCGAATCCTCAATCCAAACACCGATAATAATCCTCTTCCAGAATCAACCGCGAATATTGGAAACGCTGCTCGACCAGACGGTTCATCTGTTCGACATAGTCGCTGCTCACGGTGACACCCGGGTTGGGGGTGAACTGGGCTTTGGCCGCATTGAAGCGCCCTTGATCGGAGATCCAGGAGCGATCCTTGAAAATCGCCAGGCCCGGCTCGTCGGAGAAAATGTCGCGACCGGCGAAGAGACGAGAATCGTAGGGGATGCCGAGGAGGTTATAGATGGTCGGCAGGACGTCGACGCTGTAGCTGACCTTGTCGATGGTTTCAGGCTTCATGCCGTCGACGTAAAGGAGGAGCGAGCCGCGGTAGATCTCGAAGACGGGGTCCACCTTTTCGCCGGCGAGTTCGTCGATCGACTCCTGGGGGAGGCCATAGGGATAGTGGTCCGCATTGACGACGATGAGGGTTTTGTCGGCGATGCCTTTGGCCTTCAGGGTGGAGAGCAGGAGCTCCATGGCCCGGTCGAACTCGATCTGTGTGGCCATGTAGCCTTTGGCCTCCTCAGTGTGGTAGGGGAGGTCGGCAACGAGGTCACGGTTCTTCGTGGCCATGGCGTTGTCGATGAAGCGATAACCCATGTGGCCGCTGACGGTCAGGTAATAGGTGTGGAACTTCGGCTGATCCATGTAGCGGTCCATCGTCTCGGTCATCAGCTCGATGTCGGAACCGGGCCAGGTGGGCTTAATATTGAGGCCGTTACCAACTCCCATGTAGTCGTAGCCGAGGTTCGGGTGGGACTGGTCTCTATTGTAATAAGTGTAGGTGTGGTTGTGGTACGCTTGGGTTTGGTAGCCGAATTCGCGCAAGCGGTTGCCGTAACTGAAGCGCATGTCGTTTGTGGAGGAGCGGAAGAGGCTCCAGACGCCGCTTTTCGGGATCAGGCCGGTCAGCCCGACGTACTCCCCGTCCAGTGTGGAGACGCCCCAAACAGGATTATAGAAATTGGTGAACTTCATGCCTTCTTCCTGGAGTTTCCAGAGGGTTGGTGTGAGGACGGGATCGGGCGAGAAGCGCGAATAGGCTTCAGCGGTGATAAAGATCAGATTGTAGTCCTTGTAGCGGCCGCTGTAGGGATTGGTCGTCGTGGGGCGAATATTCTGAAAATATTTATGCATGCCTTCGAGGGTCGGATCGTTTGTTTCGGCGATCAGGCGGTCGAAGTCGATGTTCAATATCTGGGGTTCCGGCACCGGCGTGGGTGACACGGATGGTTGGGTTTCAGCGGTGTCGACATGCTCTGGCTTTGAGGGCGTGGTTGTTGTAACAACCGGAATCTGAACCGGCGGTGTGGAGAGGTCAGCTTCCGGCGGCATGAGCATGTGGTAGAGATCGAGGCGCATGGCGGTGAGCAGGCCAAAGTTTTTGGCCGCGAGTAAAGGCTCATTCTCGAACTGATACAACGCCTGAATCGATGGCGTGCCCTCCGTCCGAGCCGAAATAGCATTGGTGGTCAGGAGCCAGATGACTGTGGCGGGGATGAGGAGCGTGAGGCTCAGCAGGCGGCGGGTCGGCTTGGCCGGCCGGACTTTGGCCAACAGCTGATTGATCAGCAGATAGATGAGAAGCGGGACGCTGAAAATCAGGATCCAGAAGCTGTTACGTAGGATGAGATTCAGAATGTCGCGCCAGAACTCAGCAACCTGAGCGCCGTTCGTCAGGGAATAGATCGTATAAAGCTGCTTGAAGAGGCTGTAATAAAGAAACTGCGAAACATAGACGATCCACATTAGAACCAGCAGAACGATGGTGGTTCGGAAGCGGTGACGGGACGGCAGAAGGCGGAGGATCAGGTAGATTAGGAGCCCGGAAATAACCGAGAAGAGGACTGTAAACAGACTTAAACTAAAGGTACGGTAGACTAGGGCATGAAAAAAGATTTCGCTATAGAGTATCGTACAGAGGAGATAGGCGCTATTGAATGTACTATTCACTTTCATAACTTATTGCTCACCTTGTATCGATTTGAACACGTAGTTTAACACGCTCTTAACATAAAAGACAAGCCTTAAGTGACGTTTTTGTAAATTATTTTTTTAGTCCATTGGATCGAGCTTGAATCTGCCTCGAAGCTGCTCGGAATCCGTGACATTCATAAACGCATCGGGTGCATTGTCACGAAGGTAGTTTTTGATCGCGCGGACATCCTTTCTGCCCACCACCATATAGAGCAGATGCCGCTCCTCACCGCTGAACGCGCCTTGGCCTTTGAAGAGGGTAATTCCATGTCCGGTCAACGCCATGATGTCGTTGGTAATATCATCGGTGGCTTTGGTAATGATGAAGGCGGTCTTGCGTTGGTAACGAAGGTGCCCGCTGGTAACCAGTTGCGTCGAGATGTACTGATAGATGATGGAATATAGGGCTTTGTCCAGGCCAAAAAGCAGGCCGCTTGCAACGAGTAGTAAACCGTTGAAAACCATCACGTAGTTCCAGGTTGCAACGTTATGTAAATTGGAAACCGCGATTGCAATGAAATCCGTTCCACCCGCACTGGCGTTGGCATTGAGGATGATGATCAGGCCGATGCCGTTGAGGAACCCTGCGAACACGGTGGTCAGCACCATGTCGTTGGTAACGGTGTAAACGGGCAGTAAATCAATCAGGAAACTGCTGACTGCAACGGAGAAGAAGGACAGGTAGACGAAACGCCGACCGATGCGGAAGAAGGCGTAGGCGGCCGGGAGAATATTCAGCGTAAGGTTGATGGCGGTATAGGGAATCTGAATATCCAGATACTGGGCAAAGATCCGCTGAATCAGAATGGAGAGTCCCACGAAACCACCCGGCAGGAGACCGCCGGTCGCGATGAAGAGGTTCATGGATAGCGCCATCAGGAAGCTGCCCAGAAAGACATAAAAAATCCGCATGGGGAGTTTTTTGGACGAAAAAAGTGTTGCAAACATCATCTCACCTCATGCGAATCATTCTACTGCTATCATAGGCTGTCGTCTGAGCGGACACAAGTCCGCCGGTCGATTATAATCGACAACGACTTTGCCTAAGAGAGGAAGTGATAAGTTGGAATCTGAACCTTATCGAGAACAATTGAAACCCCGCACTCGAAGAATCCCTTCTTATCTCCAGCGAGTCCTCAGATGGGACACAACCGGAGCCCTTTCACCGACAGGCTGATTTAACGGGTGCATTTACCCAGAAAGGAAACACCCTTATGAAAGAAACGAGACTTCGCAGCCTTGCGCTGTTACAGCCTGAGAAGGTTTTCGCCGAGCTCAACACAAGCCCGACAGGCCTCACCTCCGAGCAGGCGATAGAGCTTCTCGAGACAGCCGGCCCAAATGTCATAACAATCGGCAAAAAGCATACCGCCTGGCACCGCTTCCGCCAGGCCCTGATCAATCCGTTTAACATTATTCTGCTGATCATCGCAGTGATTACTTACGTCACCGATGTCGTGATGGCGTCGCGCCCCGATTATCTGACGGTCATCATTATTATCGTTCTTGTGCTGATTTCCAGTACTGTGGCGTTCATTCAAGGTGAGCGCTCGAACGAAGCTGCCGCCCGGCTGTCCGATATGGTGTCGAATCGGGCGCACGTCCGGCGGGACAGCATCGAGGTGGAGATTCCCCTGGACGAGGTTGTCCCGGGCGATCTCGTTAAGCTGTCCGCGGGCGACATGGTGCCTGCTGATGTCCGTTTTTTAACGGCCAAAGACACCTTCGTCGCTCAATCCGCCCTGACCGGGGAGTCCCAGCCGGTGGAGAAATTCAGTGCATTAAAGACGTCCGAAGGTTCTATTACCGATCTGGAGAATATCGGCCTGATGGGCACCAATATCGTCAGCGGGAGTGCGACGGCCCTGGCTTTAGCCACCGGAAACGACACCTACTTCGGCTCGATGGCGCAAACGCTGTCCGGCGACCGCGCCGAAAGCAGTTTCGAACGCGGCGTGAATGCGGTCAGCAAGCTCCTGGTGCGTATGATGATTGTGATGGTTCCGGCGGTCTTCCTGATCAATGGCATTACGAAGGGCGACTGGCCGAACTCGCTGCTGTTCGCGATCAGTATCGCTGTCGGGCTCACGCCGCAGTTGTTGCCGGTGATTATGACCTCGACTTTGGCCATCGGGGCGGTGAATATGGCCAAAAGAAAGGTCATCGTCCGTACCCTCGGCTCGATTCAGGCCTTCGGGGAGATGGATATTCTCTGCACCGATAAAACGGGGACCCTCACCGAGGATAAAATTATCCTCGAAAAATACATGAATGTGAAAGGCGAGGACGACACGCGCGTGCTCCGCCACGCTTACCTCAACAGTTATTTTCAGACCGGTCTCAAGAACCTCATCGATGTCGCGATCATGAACCGCGCGGAGAGTTATGGGTTGAATGAGATGCTTGGCCGCTATGAAAGCGTGGATGAAATTCCCTTCGACTTCGTTAGGCGGCGGATGAGTGTGGTGGTGGAAGACCGGAGCGGCAAGCGCCAATTGATTACCAAGGGCGCTGTCGAAGAAATCCTGGCTATTTCGTCTTATATCGAGCTGCAGGGCGAAGTTTTGCCTATCGATGAGGATACCCGGCGGCAGGCGCTGGAGGTCTATGAGCAGCATAACCGCGAGGGTCTGCGCATTATTGCTGTGGCACAGAAGAATGAAGTGCCGGACAGCAGTGTTTTCAGTGTCGAGGACGAGAGCGATATGGTCCTGATCGGGTTCGTCGGATTTCTGGATCCGCCCAAAGAAAGCGCCGAGCGGGCCATTCGGGCGCTCTCCGACCATGGCGTTCGGACCATCGTGCTCACCGGCGATTCTGAGGGTGTGGCAATTAAGGTCTGCGCCAAGGTGGGCGTGAAAACACATACCGTGCTGAGCGGTACTCAGGTGGAGGCTATGGATGACCGGGCTTTGGCCAAAGCCGTCGAAAGCTGCGATCTCTTCGCCAAACTCTCGCCCATCCAGAAGGAGCGCGTGGTGATCGCGCTCCAGAATCTCGGCCACACCGTGGGCTACATGGGCGACGGCATCAACGACGCGCCGGCGCTGCGCCAGGCGGACGTGGGAATTTCCGTCGATTCCGCTGTCGACATCGCGAAAGAAACCGCGGACATCATCCTGCTCGAGAAGGACCTCATGGTGCTGGAGGAAGGGGTAATTGAGGGGCGGGTCACGTTCGGCAACATCAGTAAATACATTAAGATGGCGACGTCCGGCAACCTCGGTAATATGATCTCGGTGCTGATCGCCAGCGTCTTCCTGCCGTTCTTGCCGCTGCTGCCGGTCCAGATTCTGACCCAGAATCTGCTAAGCGATTTTTCGCAGATGGGTATGCCCTTCGACCGGATGGATGAAAGCTATCTGCGGGAGCCGCGGCGCTGGGAAACCGGCTCAATCAAGTCGTTTATGTTTACGATGGGGCCATTGAGTTCTATCTTCGACATCTTCTGCTTCCTGGTGCTGTGGCATGCGATCGGGGCTTCAGTCTCGGCGCCTCTGTTCCATGCGGGCTGGTTTGTTTTCGGCACGCTCTCGCAGGTGCTGGTTATCCATGTCATTCGGACGGCGAGGACGCCTTTCGTTCAGAGTTGGCCGGCTTTTCCGCTGCTTTTATCAACGCTGCTCATTGCCGTTGTTGGGCTGGTGATCGGCTTCACCCGGGCGGCGGTGGCGATCGATATGCAGGTGTTGCCGCTCAGTTTTGTGCCTTGGCTGATCTTGCTTTTGGCCGGTTACTTCACAGCCGCACAGCTGATGAAACGCTTCTATATACGGAGGTTCAAGCGCTGGATCTAAAATGCTTTGATAGTCAAAATAATTTCTGAAAAGTTCACCATCCGTTATCGTCAGGTGCTGTGATGCGTGGTATTATGGCGGCACACCTACGTTATCCAGCACAAAAACGGGAGGACCCATATGTTAAATATATACAAAGATTACCTGACTGAAACTCTTGACTCAGCAGGTGAAGTCGAAGCGTTCTCGCTTCACTGTCCGGATGATTTCAACTTCGCTTATGACGTGATCGATCGCCTCGGCACCGAGACGCCACACCGGCGGGCGATGCGCTGGACTGATGATCGCGGTGGCAAGGTTGACCTCACTTTCCAGGATCTTAAACATGGCAGTGATAAGGCCGCCTCCTACTTCCGGAGCATCGGCATCGGCAAGAACGACCGGGTCATGCTTATTCTGCGTCGGCACTATCAGTTCTGGTTCGCCATCCTGGGGCTCCACAAAATCGGCGCGATCTGCATTCCCGCCACCTTTCAACTGCGTGCGTCCGATATCCTCTACCGCCTGCGCATCGCCGACATTTCTGCCATCATCTGCACGGAGATCGGCGAGGTCAGCGACCACGTCGACGAAGCTGTTGATGAATATGAAAAGCCCGTCAAGAAAGTCATGGTCATGGGCTCGAAACACGGCTGGCAGGACTTCGACCTCGGTCTTATTGCCGCTGCGCCTTTTCAGCGGCCTGACGACCTCCCCGCCGCAGACGACACTATGCTGCTCTATTTTACCTCCGGAACCGAGGGCCAGCCGAAGATGGTTTCCCACAACTATCGCTACCCGATTGCCCATATTCCGACGGCCAAATACTGGCAAAAAGTCGATCCAAACGGGCTCCACTTTACCGTGTCGGACAGCGGCTGGGCGAAATCCGTCTGGGGCAAAATCTATGGTCAATGGCTGATGGAGGCCGGCATCTACGTCTACGACTTCAACATCTTCAACCCCGGCCGTATGCTGGAGCACATGGCTGAAGACCACATCACCACCTTCTGCGCCCCGCCCACTACCTACCGCTATCTCCTCCAGGAAGACCTGACGCGGTATAACCTCAGTTCCCTGCAAAACCTCACCGTCGCCGGTGAAGCTCTGCCCGCCGAAGTCTTTAATGACTGCCTCCGCCAGACCGGACTGGAGCTCAAGGAAGGCTTTGGCCAGACCGAAACCGTTCTCAGCTGCGCCACCTACTACTGGATGAAAGCCAAGCCCGGCTCCATGGGCAGGCCCACCGGCACCTACCCGGTCGTTCTCCTGAACGAAGCCGGCGAAGAAGTCGGCCCCGGCGAAACCGGCGAAATCTGTATCCGCGCCGACCGTGGCCCCGACCAGCCGATCGGCCTGTATCAGGGCTACACCCATGCCGACGAACTCACTGAATCCGTCTGGTATAACGGCTACTACCACACCCACGACGAAGCCACCATGGACGAAGACGGCTACTTCTGGTACATCGGCCGCCTCGACGATATGATCAAGACCTCCGGTTTCCGCGTCGGGCCTTTCGAAGTCGAGAGCGTCGTCCTCGGCCACCCCGCCGTCCTCGAAGTCGCCGTCACCGGCGTTCCCGACGACCACAGAGGCCAGGCGATCAAGGCCACCGTCATCCTCAAACCCGGCTACGAACCCTCCCGCGAACTCGCCGTCGACATCCGCAAGTACGCCCGCGCCCGCATCTCCTCCTACAAATCCCCCCGCATCGTCGAGTT